>JAHWJO010000069.1 GCA_019348365.1 Armatimonadota bacterium
CGGCGGGGGACAATATGCCGTCCCTGCGGGTGTACGCGGGGTCCCGGGAACCAGGCTGGTGGGTATTGGGATCGCTGGCGGCGACGTACGGGGCATCCAGCATCCGCGCGAACCTCATGCCCGAAGACGAAGACCTGTCCGCCCGCGCTCGAAAGGCCGGGGTCCTGATGCACGCCCACGCCTTCGAGGGCACGGTAAAACTGCTCGACGTGGCGGAGATGGTCCGGCGGACGCTCCCGCTCTGGACCGAGCGCATCGGCGCGGCGGCGGTGCAGGCGCTCCATATCCGCGCCGACCGTGACGGGTTCTCCTTTCTCCTGAACGGGGAGGAGGTGCTCCTGGAGGGTCCCGCCGCCACCCTCGCGTTCTTCGGGCTGGAGCCGGGGCAGGAGGACGAGGCCGTCGCCAGCCCGCCCGGAATCGCGCCGCTCCCCCTCTTCTGGTACGGCTACAATTACGTGTGAAGAATCTCGGGGGTCCTCTGGAAGAACGTCGGAACTCCTGAACGGCTGAGAAGATCATAGGAAGTGATGAAAACTCGTCATCTCCCTCCCCTAACCTTTCTGTTCATCGGGCTGGCCAGTGGAACCCGCGCGGCGATCCCGCCCGTTCCGCCCGCTCCCACGCCCCCGACCCCGGCCCCTCCATCTCCGGTCCTCACCGACCGGCAGATGGTGGATCGGCACGTCTCCGACTACATCTACGCGAAACGGGGCGTGGATCAGTCCGCCGCCCTGGAGTCACTGAAGAAAGACGGCTCCATCGGGATCGAGGCGATCTTGGCGCGCTTCCGGGCCGAAGCGGTCATGCCGAACCCCGACCGCGAAGTGATGAGCCGGTTGAGCCATGCGCTGGTGAAGATCGGGAAACCGTCGCTCGTCCCCGTCGTCGCGATCTTCCGCGATCCGGCGGAGCCCGAAGCCCTCCGCGCCGAGATGGCGCGCATCCTGGGGCGGCTTCAGGGGTACCGGAGCGTCTTCGCCCTGGTGGAAGTGCTCTCGGAATCGTTGAGCCGCAACCCCTCGCCGCTCGCCGCGCGCATCCTGGAGGTGCTGGGCGACGTGGGCGATCCCCGGCCCTATCCTTCGATCGAGACCGCCCTGCAGCATGAAGACCCGTCCGTGCGGTTCGCCGCCGCAACGGCCATGGGCAAGCTCGCCGACCCCGCCGCCTTCCCCGTGCTGCTGAAAACCCTGGAAGATTCCGATCTGGCGGTGCGGGCCGCCTCGAACCGCGCTCTCGTGCGACTCTCCGGCAAGGATCTGGGGTACAACGCCGATGCCTCCGAGGCGCAGCGCAAAGCTGCGCAGGAGAAGTGGCGAGAGTGGTGGTTGAAAAACCGGGATCAGCTGAAGCCGCCGCCGGACCCCCTCCAGGCGGAGCTCTGGAAGCACGCCGACGAGGCGCTGGAGTGGGCGGTGACCGGCAAGCCGATGCCCGGCCTGAAGAAAGAGGTTGTCTTCACCGGACCGAGGAGTGCGGAGGCCGATCCGATCCTGATTTCCACCGCAAACCTGCCGAACGGCGTCATTCCGGTAGTGGAGGGTCGCAGGGTATCGCTGCGCGCGCCGGAAACCCTGCTGCCCGTCCCGACAGAAGGGTACTGGCGATTTGATCCGCCCAAAGTGGTGGAGAACCGCGCCGAGTGGACCCTGAGCCGTCTGGTGCCGGGGCAGACGATCCGGCAGGCCACGTTTACATTTACGCTTCAGCCGGAAGGGTGGCAGGTCGAGGAGGTGGCTGTGAGCGAAGGGAAAGAGGTCGTGCCGCTGCCCCCCGCCGCCAGTGAGAAGCAGATACCGCCTGCCCCACCCGCAGGCCCCCCGATGGGGAAAACGACCCTCCCGACCGGGAACGGGGCGAAGCCCTCCTCTCCTCCGGCGGTGAAATCGTCCGCGCCGATGTTGAAGACTCCCGCCTCGTCCGGGATCAAAACGACGCCTACCCCTCCCGCAAAGCCGTCCCCCGGCTCGAAACCTGCTCCGGCGAAAGATCCAAAAGCGAAGCCGAAGCCTCCTCCGAAGAAAGCGGCATCCATTACCCGATAGATGGGTGGGTCACTCTTCCTTCTCGACGCTCATGCGGAGAGGCTGCCGCCTTCGTCGAGGGGAAGCCATGTCCTCCGACGGATCGATCCCGGCTTCCTCCACCGAGGACTCCTCTTGGTCGGCGCTCTCCAGTACGGCATCTCCCGTACGGTCGAGTGGCGAGATTTCCGCTGACGGTGAAGGGATCTCTGCCTCGACGGGAGGAACGGCGGCCTGTTCGGGAGCGATTCCGGCGGTGTCCACGGCGCGCCGGCGGGAGAGATTCCCCAGGATCCCGTTCACGAACTTCCCGGATTCTTCGGTGCTGTACGCTTTCGCCAGCTCGACCGCCTCATTGATGGCGACCTCTTCCGGCACCCCCGATTCGTAGAGCAGCTCGTAAACGGCCATGCGGAGGATGTTCCGGTCCACGTTCGCCAGGCGGTCGAAGGTCCACTCTTCGGTGAGGGAGGAGAGAAGGCGGTCGATCTCCTTAAGGTGCTGCGCCGTACCCCGGACAAGGTCGTGCGCGTAGGCGATGGACTCGGCGGGCGGCTCGCCGATCTCCTCATCGGGCGCGAAGTGCGCCAGCACGTCCGCCACCGGCACCCGCCCGATGTCCACCTGAAACAGCATCTTCAGCGCGAGTTCCCGCGCCGCATGCCTCTTGCTCACTACCGCCATGACCTGTACTCCTTACTCTTCACCGCAGAGACGCTGAGACGCAGAGAACCCCTGAACTACTTTTGGAACCGCAGATGAACGCCGATACACGCAGATAAGAATCACATACCAGATCATCCGCATGTATCGGCGTTCATCTGCGGTTTCACAGGGGTTTATCTGTTTTCATCCGTGTTTATCTGTGGTCCCATCCCATTGTGTCTCCTGTGATGAATTTCCCGGTTGAGCGCCCGGTGTAAACGTTACTTCACTCCGAAGTGGGTCGGGAGGAAGTTCAGGTCGGCTTCTCCCATGCGGAAGACCGAGTTCTGGAGGATCTTCCGGTGAAAAGGAGCGGTGGTCTTTAGGTCCCCCGCTTTGAACTCCCGCAGGCTCCGGTCCATCCGCTCCAGCGCCTCGTCACGGTCGTTGCCGTAGGTGATGATCTTCGCCAGCAGCGAATCGTAGTAGATGGGGACCTCGTAGCCGGGGTAGAGGTGCGTATCCACCCGCACGCCGGGGCCGCCGGGGAGGATCAGCTCGTCCACCCTACCGACCGACGGGGCGAAATTCCGGTCGGGGTCCGCTGCATTGATCCGGCACTCGATGGCGTGGCCTTCGATCCTGACTTCCTCCTGCCGGAGGGGCAGGGGCTCTCCCGCCGCGATTCGGATCTGGAGCTTCACGAGGTCAAGGCCGGTGATCCATTCAGTGACGGGGTGCTCGATCTGGATGCGGGTGTTCATCTCCATGAAGTAGAAGTTACCGCTCGGCTCCAGAAGGAACTCCACGGTCCCGGCGTTGGTGTAGTTCCCGGCGCGTGCGCAGGAGAGGGCGGTCTGCGCGATCTGCTCCCGCAATTCGGGGGTGAGGGCGGGGGAGGGGCCCTCCTCGATCAGCTTCTGGTTGCGGCTCTGGATGGAGCAGTCGCGCTCGCCGAGGTGGAGGATCTCCCCGTGCTCGTCGCCCATCACCTGAATCTCGATGTGACGGGGATTGAGAATCTTCTTCTCCATGTAAACGTCGGGATTGCCGAACGCGGCGCGGGCCTCGTTCTGGGCGAGGGAGAAGTTCGCGAGCAGCTCGTCGTCGTTCTCGACGAACCGGATGCCTTTGCCGCCGCCGCCCGCCGACGCCTTGATCGCCACGGGGTAGCCGATCTCCCGAGCGATCTTCACCGCCTCGGTCTCGCTCTGAACCGCATCGTCGGTGCCGGGGATAATGGGCAGCCCCGCCGCCTTCACGACGGCGCGGGCGCGGGATTTGTCGCCCATGAGCTCGATGGCCTGGGGGGTGGGGCCGATGAACTTGAGACCCACCGCGCCGCAGGCTTCGGCGAAGGTGGTGTTCTCCGCCAGGAATCCGATGCCGGGATGAACCGCCTCCGACTCGGTGAGGAGCGCCGCGCTCAGGATGTTCGAAATGTTGAGATAGCTGTCGCTGCCCGGCGGCGGCCCGACGCAGATCGCTTCATCCGCTTGGCGGACGTGCAGGCTGTCACAGTCGGCCTGGGAATAGATGGCGACCGTGGGGATGTTCAGCTCCCGGCAGGCCCGGATGACGCGGACGGCGATCTCCCCCCGCGTGGCGATCAGGATCTTTTTGAACATACAGTATCCATCTTTCCGTTCGCGTGATGGCCTTCACCCCGTGAGGGGCAGTTCGTGAGTCATGAGCCGGGGGGTCGCCCTCACCCCGTCGCTCACCTTCGTTCGCGATGGCTCCTCTCCCAATGCTGGGAGAGGAGATCTCAACGTACGAATTGCTCTCTTCGGATTGAGCGTAACGACTCTCTCCTGTTGAGACGGCTATGGAGCAGGAGAGCATCCCTTTTGTCCTGACCCGATAAGCTGTACCTTCTACTCCCCTCTCCCAGAATTGGGAGAGGGGTTGCCCGAAGGGCGGGGTGAGGGCGCGTAGCGCGGGGGTGAGGGCGACTCCCCGCCTCAGTGTCTGCCCCCGAGCGTGCTGAGGGGTACAAATGGGAGAGCCGCTCCCCACGCCTGTTTTCAGTGAAGTGTACAGGATCAAGGGGTATCAAAGCTGCTGGTGACCCGGCGTGGTGCATTGAACGACACCCGTCTGCGGGTTGTAGAGGTACGGGCGACCGTTGGCGGGACATGAGGCGATGGACGGGGTGATTCCGCTCACGCCGGTGAGGGTGGGCGGCAGCTTGCCCTCCTCTCCGGTCTCGCGCTCCATCTGGATCGCCAGGCGGCATTGCCTCAGGTTGTTCGCGCACTCGACGCCTTTGGCCTGATCCAGAGACGCGCCGGGGGTGGTCCGCTTGTCCGTGCCCACGATGGCCCCGCGCGCGTCCTGGTCCGCCTGGGTTTCCCGATTCGCAGGCCGGATCAGGAAGACCCACACCAGGACGGCGATGAGCGCCACGCCGATCAACAACGCCACCAGGCTGGCCTGCCCCGCCTCACTCCTGCGGTGGGCCGGCGCGCCCGCACCCGATGTTGCCGGGTTCTCCTGTCGATCCGTACGGCTCATGCTTCTCCTCATTCACTCCCGACGTGATTCGGCCTCCCAAAAGCGGGGATTTCGGGCATCCTTTCTTCTCAGAGATTATAGCACGGTGAGCGTTTTCGAGAAGGAGGGAGGAACTCATCCGGCCCCCACGCCGAGAGACCGCTTCGCCCACTCCCAGGCCACCGTCGCGCGGTCGCCCCAGTCGGGGAGCTTCGCGAGGTGGATGGTGCGGCCCAGCAGCCATGCGGGAGCGCCGGAGAACCGTGTGCCGAACGCCTCAGTCAGTGCCGACCCATGCCCGATATCCACCACTTCCCCCAGCCGTTTGTACCGGAAGGTATCGGGTTCTCTCCCCTCCAGCATGGCGCCGATCACCCGCGCCGCCACCGGAGCCTGCTGCACAGCCACCTGCGCCGTGGGGGCGAGGCTCCCGCGCTCGGGATCGGGGAAGGCGGCGATGTCGCCGAGGGCGAGCGCCTCCGGATAGCGGGTGATTTGCAGCGATTCGTTCACCACGATCCGGCCCCGGAGATCGAACTCGATGGGAAGGTCCTTGAGCAACGGGTTCGGTTTGATTCCCGCCGCCCAGACGACGGTCCCGGCGGAGATCTCCACCTCTTCCTCGTTTCCGTGCCGGAGCCGGACGGCATCCGGTCCCACGTCTCGGACCGTCGTGCCGAGCTGCGCGTCGATGTTGCGGGTGAGAAGCTCCTGCGCTGCCCGCTTCATCAGCACCGGGTCCATCGGGCAGAGCAGGTATTCGAGGGCCTCCACCAGCATGAGGTGGACGGCCTCGCGGGGAACCTGCGGGAATTGCCGGAGCAGGGGACCGTTCATCCAGTCATGCAGCTCGGTCACCAGCTCGATCCCGGTGCAGCCCGCTCCGGTGATGACGGTCCGGAGGAGGTCCGGCGCGCGCCGGGGGTCGTCCGAGGCTGCCCGGAACTGATCGGTGAGATGGCTGCGGAGCCGGAGGGCATCGGGGAGCCCCTTGAACGGGAAGGCGTGCTCCTGCACCGAGGTCATGCCGTAGAAGTTGGGGACGGACCCCAACGCCACTACGAGGAAATCGTAGGGGAAGGCACCCGTTTCCGTTTCGACCATTCGTTGATCGAGGTCCACCCCGAGGGCCGTCGTCCGGACGAACCGGACCTCTTTCGGCAGGAGCCGGTCCAGCGGGCGGGCGATGTGCCGGGGCTGGAGAGTGGCGCTGACGACCTGATGAAGTAGCGGGGAGTAGAGGAAGTAGTCGTTCCGGTCGATCAGCGTGATCTCCGCTCGCCCGCCCAGGCGGCGATGCGCGGCGAGGGCGGTGTAAAGCCCGCCGAACCCGGCCCCCAGTATCACAATCCGTGCGCTCATGACGGTTCCCTCCGGGTGATTGATAGAATTGAAACAACATGATGTATTACGGCCACTCCATGTGATTTATTTCACATATAATGACAAAATGAAACATGATCCGTTCCCCCCTCTTCTACGGAGGGCGGAGTCGGTTCATAACAGAGGATCATCGATATTCCAGGCGAGGGGGAGAGCCGACTGGCAGACGGCGCATTCATACACGTCGTCTTTGATCAGGTTGATGGTCTGGCAGCTCTCACATCGGCGGAACGAGTAGGCTGTGGTGAATTCGGAGGGGTGATCGATCCCGGCTCGATCCAGTGCGGCCTGAATGCTCTCCCACGAGTCGGGTTCCGGACAATAACCCGTTGACTGGTTGGTAACTTCTATTACCGTGATCTTCTGTCTTTCTCTCCCGAACGTCATCTCTCCGGCGGAGAGCACGTCCTGGCCGAGAGCGCACTGCACATGTTCGGAGTTCCGGTCCGCGATCCAGAGCTGCCCTTCCGTATCGATGATGAACGTGGCGATCCACTCCTCCGGGTCGAAACGAGAGGATTGCGATTGTCTCACCCATTGTTCTACGTCTTCCGGTTTCTGTATCCGATGACGATACGGAGATGAAGCGATGGATCGGGCCAATTCGGGCGGGCCAACGTAACGGTATCTTCTCATAGGGTCAAACTTAAAAGGGATGGAATTCCGCAGATGATCTTGCCGCACCCTTACTGTAAACCATGGGTGGTTACGCTTCTTTCCTGAACCTATATTTGGGCTCGTCCCCGCGCATGAGACGCTGGATATTGGCGCGGTGCCTGTAAACGACGAGCGCCGCGACCCCGCAGGTGAAGGTGATCAGGGGGATGCGGTCCTGCGGAGAGGCGAGCAGACCGGCCCAGATCGGTGCGGAGAGCACAGCGACGATGGAAGCGACGGAGACCCATTTCGTCAGCAGCAGCGTCACGATCCAGACGGCGAACGCGAGCAGCGCGATGACCGGCGCGACAGCGAGGCCGATCCCCAGGCTGATGCTCCCTCCCTTGCCGCCCTTGAACTTCAGCCACACGGGCCAGTTGTTGCCCACCAGCGCGGCCACGGCGGCGAGAATCGGGAGCCAGGGACCGAACGAACCCAGATCCTGTCCCGCGATCCACCGGGCGACCCCCACGGCGACGTACCCCTTCGCCACGTCCATCAGGAAGACGAGCACGCCCCCCACCGGGCCGAGGATGCGGCTGACGTTCGTCGCGCCGATGTTGCCGCTGCCGTGCTTGCGGGGGTCCTCCCCCTTCCAGGCGAGGCAGAGCAGCAGGCCCAGCGGAATCCCGCCGATGAGGTAGGCGGACAGCAGCGCGAGGAGGCTCACGGACGTTTGGTTCCTTTACCGGGTGCGTTTGAGGTCGGTTCGGCGTCGGTGCGGTCGAGCGCGAGGATCGTCGGGCGCTGGCCCTGCAATTCGATCCGGTGGGTCTGACGGAGATTCCATTCCGGCATCCGGCGCAGGGAGTCCTTCCACCGGCCCTGCACGTCGGCGAGGAGAACCGCCCGCCCGCCGGGCTTCGTCACCCGCGCGAACTCCAGGAATGCGGCCCGGTAGAAATCCGGCAGCTCGTCCGGGTCGTCCACCTGCCGCCCGAGCGGGAGGGCCGTCGCGATCTTGTCCACGTAGGCCGTTTCGAGGGGGAGGCGGCGCGCGCTCATCGTCTCGATTCGGATCGGCTGGTGGCGCGGCCCGACGTTCGCCCGCGTTGCGTCGAGGGCGTCCGGGTCCGAATCGCCGCCCAGAAGCAGCGCGTAGCGGCCCGCCAGCGCCCGCTCGATGAGGACCGTGCCGTTCCAGCACATCGGGTCGAGGAACACGTCGTCGGGGGAGGGGCGGGTGAGCAGAACCATCGCCGCCGCAACGGTGGGCTTCACCGAGCCGGGAAGCAGGACCTCCTGATAGGTCCGGTGGCGCATCTCGCTGCCCGAGAGCCGGACTCCGATGGCGGCCATGGCGCGGTCCGCGCGCACCCAGACCTCCAGCGCGGCGTTCTCCGGCACGCGCTCCCACATGCCGTTGGAATGCTGCTCGACGGCGTCTTCGACGGCGCTCCGGAGATCGACGCGGCGGTAGGCGTGGTTGCCGGAGAGCTGCGCGACGACCCGGTAGGTGAGGCGGCGCTTCTTCGCGGGCTGGAGGAGGCGGTGCATCTCCAGCGCGTCGTCCCAGAGCGGGGAGCGGAACGCCGCCCGGAAGACCTGATGGACCCCGGAAGCGTCGGAGAGGAGGGGCTTGACGAGCGAGAGCGTGGCGTACACGTCCTCCACGCAGCGGAGATCCAGCAGGTCCTCGGCGGAGAGGCGGGTGTCGAACGGGAGGAGGCCCGGCATCCCCGGTCCTGCGCTCACTTTGCGATCCTGGGAGCGAAGCTCCTCCTCCGCAAGGGCTTCCAGTCCCGGCACGACGGTCGCGAAGAAGGGGTACTCCGTGATCGTCGGCGGGAAGTGGGATTTCTCGCGCGGGGCCGCGCCTCCCCGGCGCTCGGCGGAGGGGGGAGCGCCGCCGTCCCGCCGGGTCGGGGGTCGTCGGGAGGCCGGTTCCCCGGAACCGCTGCTCCCGCGTGGGGCGGGAACCGTTCCCCCCGTCCTCTTTTTTGAATCCGGTGAGGTTTTGTTGGGCGGGGAGGGTGCCCGATTCGTTTTGTTCGCGCCGGAGGGGGTCCGGGCCGGATGGCGCGCCATGACAGCTCTCCTCAGTGGTCCCGCGACTGGCGGAAATGGAGGCGGATCGGCGTGCCCACGAAGCCGAACGCATCCCGCAGCCGGTTCATCAGGTATCGCTCGTAGCTGAAGTGGACGAGCTTCGGGTCGTTGACGAACAGGGCGATGGAAGGCGGTTTCACCCGCACCATGGTGGCGTAGTAGACCTTCAGCTCCTTCCGCTTGTGGGTGTGGGGCCGCGCCTCGATGGCCTCGCGGATGACGCGGTTGAGCTCGCCGGTGGGGATGCGGAGGGCGTGGTTCTCCGCCACCGTCACCACCGTGTCCAGGATCCCGGCGATGCCGCGCCCCGTCTTCGCGGAGGTGAACCCGATGGGGGCGTACTCCATGAACCGGAACTGGTCCTGCACGGCTTTGGCGTACTCGTGCATCTGGGTGTTCTTGACGAGGTCCCACTTGTTCACAACGATGATACTGCCCTTGCCCGCCTCGTGGGCCATGTTGGAGACCCGTGCGTCGCCGTCGGTGGGGCCTTCCACCGCATCGATGATCGTGATGGCGACGTCGCACCGCTCGATGGACCGCTGCGCCCGCAGGACGGTGTAGTACTCCACGGTCCCGCCGATCTTCCCCGCGCGGCGGATCCCGGCGGTGTCGATGAGGAGGAACCGCTGGTCCTCGCGCTCGAACAGGGTGTCGATGGCGTCGCGGGTGGTGCCGGGGATCTCGCTGACGATGGAGCGGGCCTCGCCGAGGATGGCGTTGGTGAGGGAAGACTTGCCGACGTTGGGCCGCCCGATGAGCGCGATCTTGATCGCGTCGATCTCCTCCTCGTCGCTGATCTCCGGGGCGGGGAGCCGCTCGGTGATCACGTCGAGGAGATCGCCCAGGCCGCGCCCGTGGATGGAGGAGACAGGATAGACCTCCCCCAGCCCGAGGGAGTAGAAATCGGTGGTCTCCCGTTCCAGCCGCTCGCCGTCGGCCTTGTTCGCCACGAGGAGGATCGGCTTCTGGCTCTTGCGGAGCGTGGTCGCGAGGTCGTAATCGACGGCGGTGGGGCCGTCCTTCGTGTCCACGAGGAGGAGGATCAGGTCGGCCTCCGACATGGCGACCTCGGCCTGCTGGCGGGTCTGCTGGAGGATGGGATCGGGCTCGTCGTAAACGATGCCGCCGGTGTCGATGACGGTGAACTCGCGGCCGTTCCAGTCGAACTCTCCGTAGAGGCGGTCGCGGGTGATGCCGGGCTGGTCCTCGACGATGGCCTTGCGCTCGCGGATGAGGCGGTTGAACAGGGTGGACTTGCCCACGTTGGGCCGTCCCACGATGGCGATGACGGGTTTCTGGATCGGCATAAGAGTAGTCTCAGGAAAAGAGGAGTCGTATCACAGTGTAGCTCATTTCGGGACTCCGCACCGCAGGGGAACGCGCCGATAATGAAGGAACCGCTGTTTCAAGGGCCAGGGCATGAGAAATGGAGGACAATTCTCTCGACCGCTTGATTTCCGAACGGACGCTCGATATAACAGAGGTGGGAGAGACGTTTCCCTGATTCCTCTACCCAGATATCGTCCTCTTTATCGCTGACGAGCCCCCAAGGAGTAAGGATCGCGTGATTCTGAACGACCTCGCCGCCTACCTGCGCCGCAAACGCCAGGGCGACCCCGGCTTCCACCTCGTCTCGGAGGGGGGCTACATCGTGCCCGCCGCCGACGGCTACGAGGACCAGGAGGGGGACTGCTCCGGGTACGTCCGCAGCCGCGTCATCGAGGGGAACGACGGGTTCTTCATCAAGGCCGTGCCCCTGCCGGACCGTCCGGGGTCGGGCTTCACCCATTTTCTGGACGGCATCCAGCGGACCCAGCTCGTGGGGTACGAGGGGATCGTGCCGCTCGTGTACGGGTTCACCGGCGCGGTGATCCGCGAGCGCGGCCCGAACCGCTGCCTGGGGGTCTGGGAAGAAGCCGTGCTGAAGGAGGCGATCTACGCGCCGTTCGAGGAGATCGACGTGGAGGGGCTGCTGGAGTGCGGCGTGCCGGTGGTGGACACGACCTTCTGGCTGAACGTGGAGGGGGAGCCGACCTCCGCCCATTACCGCACCGCCGCGATGAACGCCGTCAAGCGCGACCGCTCGGAGGCGGAGGCGAGCCTCGCGCGGAGCTGGGTCGCCTCCTGCGGCGAGCGCGAGGCGTGCTGGCTCTTTGTGGACGGCTGTCTCACGCTCCCCATGCAGCACCCGAAGGTCGCCGGGATCATCAAGAGCCATCAAACGCAGTACTTCCCCGCGCGGGACCACGCGAGGATCCTCCGGATGGAGGCGGGCGAGCGGAGCGCGATGTTCTTCCCGGAGTTCGGGCAGGAGGGGCGGCGCAAGGTGTTCAGCTGGTACCTGCGGCTCCACTCGTGCCGGGGCAAGGACCTGACCTACGGCCTCATCCGCATCGAGGTGAACAGCGACCCGCGCCTGATTGGGGAGGCGGATGCCATCTCGGCGTGGCTGATGGCGGAGCGGCAGCCCCTCGCCTCCCCCGACCCCCGGTGGGACAAGCTCCTCTACCCCATCCACGACTGCGAGGAGTACCTGCGGAGCATCGCGCCGAGCCATGCCGTAATGGAAGGTGTCCTCTCAACCTAATAAGAGGATAAGGCTATGAGAATAGGATTGCTTGACAACCAAAAGAGGTTACTCTTAGATGCTTTCCATCAGGTTCTACCCCAAGCTGAGAAGGCATTTTTTGCTGTTGCATTTATGAAGAGTTCAGGGTTAGATCTTATCGAATCCCCGATTTATGATTGTTTAGATGGAGGAGGCCAAATTGAGTTTATTGTTGGACTTGATTTTCATACAACGGATGCATTATCACTCCGTAAACTAAAGACAATAGCTGAAGCACACCAAAATTTTAGCTTTTTCTGCTATAGTGATCCTTCTGATAATACAAGATCATATCATCCCAAGCTTTATTTGATGACACATAACGATATCTTGACTTCAATAATCGGCTCCTCTAATCTAACAATAGGAGGATTAAAGACCAATGTTGAAATTAATACAATAATTGATTTTCATAAAGATTCTGAAGAAGCAGAAAATCTGGTTGATACTTACATACATATTAAGTATCAGCCTACTCGTTTTATTCCAGACGACACCTACTTGGATGCCTATGAAACAGTATCAAATGATGTAAGAAAATATAAAACACCGAAAAGTTCTAAACTTAAAGAAGCTCTTAACTTACTCCGCCAACAAGAAGAGCTATTACCTTCTCCATATATTAGCCCAGATAAGTTAAAAGGATGGCAGAAATTAGTGTTTGATCATTTACCAGACGAAGAATTCAAAACTGATGATGTCTACGCTTATAGTCTCGTTTTTCAAGAAGTATTCCCCGAAAATAAAAATATTGAAGCTAAAATTCGACAACAGCTTCAACAACTGAGAGATTTAGGCCTGTTACTTCACTTAGGTAAGAATCGTTGGGTAAAACGACCTCAAGTCTCGATTATCGATAACAGTTAAGGAGGACTGATTATGACTTGGTTTAAAGTGATACAGCGTGTTACCCAGACACTGGATTGTACTGCACCCCAAAAGTTGGACACGGAATTGCCGTTCCTTACTGAAGGGTTG
>JAHWJO010000478.1 GCA_019348365.1 Armatimonadota bacterium
GGGAGTCATGGCATGAGGTCAGCGGGAACCTGCCGACGGACTTCGGGTTTCCCATCGACGTTCACGCGCACGAGCCGGACACCGTCTACGTCGTCCCGATCAAGAGCGACTCCGAGCATTTCCCGCCGGACGGGAAGCTGCGCGTGTACCGCAGCCGGACGGGTGGAAACGAGTGGGAACCGCTGACGAACGGCCTGCCGCAGAGCGACTGCTACGTCAACGTGCTGCGCGACGCAATGGCCGTCGACTCGCTCGATTCGTGCGGCGTCTATTTCGGGACCACGGGCGGGCAGGTCTACGCTTCTCCCGACGCCGGGGATACGTGGGCGCCCATCGTCCGCGACCTTCCCGCCGTCCTGTCCGTGGAGGTCCAGACGCTGTCATGATAGGGAGTCCAGACGCGGTTGTGATTCGAGTCGAGCTTCCGGCCCACCTGCGTACGCTGGCGCGCGTCGAGAGGGAAGTGGAGCTGGACGTGGAAGGGGCCGCCACGCAGCGGTCGGTCCTCGACGCGCTGGAGGCCCGGTATCCCGTGCTGCGCGGGACGATCCGGGATCATGCCACGCAGCGGCGCCGGCCGTTCCTGCGGTTCTTCGCCTGCGGGGAGGATCTGTCCCTTGAGCCGCCGGACGCTCCCCTGCCCGACGCGGTCGCGGAGGGGACGGAGCCGTTTCTGGTCATCGGGGCGATAGCCGGGGGGTAGAGGGGCAGGCAGGTCTCCCCGGATTTGGAGGCAAAGCGGGATGTGCAGAAATATCCGAACGCTGTTCAACTTTGAACCGCCGGTTACGGAAGACGAGGTCCTCGCGGCGTCGCTGCAATACGTCCGGAAGATCAGCGGCTTCAACCAACCGTCGAAGGCGAATGAGGCCGCTTTCAACGCCGCAGTGGCCGACATCGCCCGGATTTCAGGCCGGCTGCTCGATTCAATGGAATCGGCCTCAGCGCCGAAGAATCGGGAGGAAGAAGCCGTGAAAGCGAGGGCGCGCGCCGCTCAGAGATACGGGACGTAATCGTCGGGACGGACCGTGCCGGCGCAGCTTGACGTTTCATCCGGGTGTCTCTTTCCGATACACTCAAGTCGGGAGGAGGCGCTGATGTCCTCTCCGGTGATCCGATCTATCGAGTGGATGAGGACGCGCTCAGGGCTGTGCTCCACGAGGATTCATGAGAAGTCGACGCAGGAAAAAGGACGGAGAATCGCTCCCCCTCCCGTTCGAGGGCGATCTTACCGCTCCGCTCCCCTCCCTTGCATCGGTTTCCAGGGATCGCCAACGCTCGGACGCCTCCCCCCCTCCCCCGCCGGAAAACGAGACGACGACTCACGAGGGCGATTGGGGGCAGATGACCCTCTGGGTCGATGCCGCCCCTCCCCCGCCGGAGATCCCCGCTTCCGAAGCGGCTCCACCGGAACTGCCGGCAACGAAACCGGCTGCACCCGAACCCCGCCTTCCCTTGCCTTCGGAAGCGACTCCGGCACCCGATCCTTCTCTCGCCTCGTCCCCCAAACGGCCCCCTGATCCACTCCCCGCTCCCCCTCCGACCGGATCGGCGCGCCCCAAATCCGGAGAGAAGCGCCAGGGGCGATCCGCCTCCCCCGCCATGGACGAGGAGGGCGTGGAGGCGGCGGCGGAGGCGCTCGGCCTGGACCTGGACTCCCTGCGCGAAGCGGCGCGGGAGCACGAGCTACGCCCTTTCTGGAGCTTTCTCCGGTCGCAGGCTGCGAAACGGGTGCAGTCCCTCCGCGAGAAGAAATCGCCGGACCCGTTCGAGTGGGAAGGCGCGGCCATGGCGGCGGTCCCGACGTTTGTGGAGAACCGTGCCGCCGTCGAGCTCCTGTACCACAGCCTGCGAGGGGAGAAGGAGGACGGCGGCCTCTTTGAGTTTTGAGCATCGGGCGATGAGCATCGGGCGATGAGCCTCGGGCGTTGAGGACGACTTGGTAATTTTCACTCCTAGCCCTTGCATTTTTCCTGAATAGGCTTTATTATTTACCCGAGGGTAAATAATATGTCCGGTCAACCCAGTCCCGCCGTTCAGGACTACCTGAAACTCATCCATCATCTGGAACAGACGACGGACGGCCCGATCTCCACGCAGGAGGTCGCGGACGGCCTCCGCATCGCCGCGCCCCCGGCCACCCGCATGCTCCAGAAGATGGCGCAGTCCGGCTGGCTCGATTACAGCCGCTACCAGGGCGTGCGCCTGACCGACGAGGGGCGGCGGCAGGCTCTCCTCGTGCTGCGGACCCACCGCATCCTCGAAGTCTACCTCTCCCGCTCCCTCGGCTACTCCTGGGACGAGGTCCACGACGAGGCGGACCTGCTGGAGCACGCCATCTCCCCGCGCCTGCTGGAGCGCCTCGACGCCGCGCTCGGCCACCCCACCCACGATCCCCACGGCAGCCCCATCCCCACCCGCGATGGACACCTGCCGGCAAGCGACCCCGTCCTCGCCCTCGCCGACGTGCCCGTGGGCGAATCCGGCTCGGTGGCCCGCGTGAACGACGAAGACCCCGACCTCCTGCGCCACCTCGCCGATGTGGGGCTGGTTCCCGGCGTCACCGTGCGCCGAACGGCTGCCTCCGCCCCGTGGGGGACCATTCCCCTTCAGGTGGAGGACCGCGAGGTCGCCGTACACGCCGGCGTGGCCCCGCACATCTTCGTCACCCTCAACGCCGCTCCCGAAGGCAAAGAGTCTTCGACCGACCCCCCTTCCCCCGACTTCAACGACCCGGAGGCTTCCTCATGAGGACCCCACCCGCCCGCTGTACCCGAAAAACTCTCCTTCGATACGGACTCTCGGCCCTGCTGCTGCTCGGATCTCTTAGCTTCTACGGTTGCAACTCCGGGGCGACCGGCGGAGAGGCGGACGGGAAGATCGACATCGTCGCCACCGTCGGGATGATCGGCGATGCGGCGAAGAACATCGGCGGGGAGTACGTGGAGGTGACCTCGCTCATGGGGCCGGGGGTGGACCCCCACCTTTATAAGGCCACCGCCGGAGACGTTCAGACCCTCAACAACGCCGAAATGATCCTCTACGGCGGGCTGGAGCTGGAGGGCCGGATGACGGAGATCTTCGAGAAGATGGCCCGCTCCGGTAAGCCGACCGTCGCGGTGGGCGAGGCGATCCCTAAAGAGCTGCTCCGCCAGCCGCCGGAATTCAAGGGCCGCTACGACCCGCACCTGTGGTTCGACGTGACGCTCTGGAAGCAGGTGGTGGCGACGATCCGCGAGGAGCTGGCCCGCCATGATCCGGCCCACGCGCAGGAGTACCGGCAGAACGCCGCCGCGTACCTCAAGCAGCTCGACGACCTCCATCAATACGTGCAGGCCGAGATCAACAAGATTCCGGAATCCCGGCGGGTGCTCATCACCGCGCACGACGCGTTCGGCTACTTCGGAAAGCAGTACGGGATGGAGGTGAAGGGCTTGCAGGGGACGAGCACCGCGACCGAGGCGGGCGCGAAGGACGTGCAGGCCCTCGCCGATCTGATCGTGAAGCGGAAGATTCCCGCCATCTTCGTGGAGAGCAGCGTGCCCCAGGCGACCATCGAGGCGGTGCAGGCGGCGGTGAAGTCCCAGGGCTGGGATGTGAAGATCGGGGGGCAGCTCTACTCCGATGCGATGGGGCCGGACGGCACCCCCGAAGGCACCTACATCGGGATGTTCCGGCACAACGTGGACACGATCTCGAAAGCGTTGAGGGGGTGATGTGGGAATGATCTCTCTGGCCTCTCTCCTGTCGATCCAACGCGACCTGGAATCTCCGGCCACGGCTTCGCCGGTCACCGTCCGCGACCTCACGGTGGCGTACGAGGAGAAGCCGGTGCTCTGGGACGTGGACCTCGACGTGGTCCCCGCGTCGCTGACGGCGATCATCGGGCCGACCGGCGCGGGCCAGAGCACCCTCATCATGGCGTTCCTCGGCCTCGTGCCCCTGGCGGCGGGGACCGGTGCGATCTTCGGGCCGCCGTGCGCCCCCCGCCGCCGCCTCGTGGGGGACGTGC
>JAHWJO010000479.1 GCA_019348365.1 Armatimonadota bacterium
CCGTTCTACCGCGTGGTGGAATTGACCGACGACATCACGGACCCGGCGGTCTGGGGCAAGAATTTCCCGTTCCAGTACGACACCTACCTCAAGACCGTGGACCAGCGCCGCACCCGGTTCGGCGGAAGCGAGGCGGTGCTGCGCCAGCCCGACGGCTCCGATCCCCGGACGGTGGTGGCGGAATCCCGGCTGGAAGCGGACCCGCGACTGATCACCATGTGGTCGGGCTACCCCTTCTCCGTCGATTTCCGGGAGGAGCGCGGCCACGCCTACATGCTGGAGGATCAGACCTACACGAAGCGGCAGGTCGTGAAGGCGCAGCCGGGGACGTGCATGCACTGCCACGCCTCCGTCTACATGCCCTATAAGAAGCTGGGCAACGGCGACCTGATGAAAGGCTTCGAGAAGATGAACCAGATGGGGTACTTCGAGGCCCGCAAATTCGTGGATCATCCCGTCGCCTGCATTGACTGCCACGACTCGAACACCATGGCGCTCCGGGTGACGCGGCCCGGATTCATGGAAGGGATTAAGGCGCTCAAGGCCGCAGAAGGAACCCCCAACTTCGATGTGAACACGATGGCGACCCGGCAGGAGATGCGCAGCTACGTCTGCGGCCAGTGCCACGTCGAGTACTACTTCCGCAAGGGGGACAAGCGGTTGATCTACCCGTGGGCCAAGGGGATCAAGGTGGAGAACATCCTGGCCTATTACGATATGATCAAGTTCAAGGACTGGGACCACAAGGAGACCGGCGCGCCGGTGCTGAAAGCCCAGCACCCCGAATTCGAGATGTACAACCAGGGGATCCACGCGCGGAGCGGCGTGGCCTGCTCGGACTGCCACATGCCCTACATGCGCCAGGGCGCATTAAAAGTGACCGACCATCAGGTGAACAGCCCGCTCCTGAAGATCAACCGCGCCTGCCAGCCGTGCCACAACTGGCCGGAAGAGGAGATCAAGGCCCGCGCGGAGTCGCTTCAGGCCCGGTTCTTCCGAATGCGCGACATCGCCCTGAATGCCCTGATGGACCTGATCAAAGACATCAAGGCAGCGCGGACCGCCGGAGGTAACGCCGCGAACATCGCGAAGGCGCAGGATTTCCAGCGCAAGGCGCAGTTCTACATCGACTTCGTCGAGGCGGAGAATTCGACGGGGTTCCACGCGCCGGAAGAGGCGCTGCGGATTCTGGGGGAGGCGATGAACTACGCGCGGTCAGGGCAGCTCGCTCTGCGCGGCGTCACCCCGACCATCGAGGGCACGACGGCCCCGGCCACGCCTCCCCTGAAACAGGAAGCGAAGGATCAGGCGGCGCTCCCCCGGATTATGAAGGAGGGGGAGCTGATGCGCAGCCCGCGCCGGACCCTCTCGAAGGTTCTTTCGTCCGCGTTGGAAATCAAAAGCGGGGGGTAATCGATGGGAAGCCTCTGATTCGCCGCATCAGGCGGATTCCGAGTCCTCCCGCGTCACGTCTCCGGCTTCCAGCAGCCGCACGAAGTCGGCGGGGGATTCCAGCGCGTCCAGTTGCGCGATGAGGGGCCGGGGGTCGCCCTCCGCAAACGGATTGAGGTCCACGGCGCGAGTGTCGGAGCCGTTCTTGAACGTCACCCGGTTCCACCGGAGGCTGAACAGGTGCTCGGAGAAGCGCGTGGCGGCGAACCCCCGCAGGGCCGCGCGGGTATCGGTCGGCGGAGTCGTGCGGGCGGCCTCGATAGCGTCCTCGGTCGTGAGCCGCCGGACCTCCCCGAGGGCTTCCAGGCCGTAGTAGAGGCCCGCGTCGGGGTCCACGTTGTGGTATTCGAGGTCGAGGCTCTGGAGGATGGGGTCGGCCCAGGTGAGGGCTTCGGCCTCGCCGTAGGTCTCCAGCAGGTTCCGTTTCGCCACCCAGTCGAGCCGGTCGGCGAGGGCGCGGGGGTCGCTCTCCAGCCCGTCGAGGATGGCTTCCCATTCGTTTATGATCCAGTCCGTCTCGTCGTCCCGGCCCGCCAGCCGCTCCCGCGCCGCCGCGAGGTAGACGCGCTGGAGGTCCACCGCCGGGATCGTGCGTCCGTCCGCCAGCGGCACGATCCATTTGAGGGAGGGATCGCGGGAGACGGTTTGGATCGCCTCAACCGGGGTCGCAACGGCGATGCCGGGGCTCCAGCCTTCCTCCAGCAGGGACAGGACGAGGTCCGCCGTGCCGACCTTCAGGGCCGTCGAGGTCTCGCAGAGGTTGCAGTCCCCGCAGATGACGTGGAACCGCCGCCAGTGGGCGGGGTTCGCGTGGGGCTCGTCGCGGGTGTTGAGGATGGGCCGCCGCGCGAGGGTGTCCACGCTCTGCTCCTCGGTGAAGAAGTCGGCGCGCTGGGAGAGCTGGTAGGCCGCAATCTCCGCGTTCCCCTTCTCGCTCTCCACCCCGACCTTCCCGGCCCCGGCGTAGATCTGCCGCGTGACGAAGAACGGCATGATCCCGGCGGCGAGCGTCTCCCAGGGGAGGTCGCGGCTCACGAGGTAGTTTTCGTGGGTGCCGTAGCTCGCGCCGTTGTAGTCGGTGTTGTTCTTGTAGATGGAGACGGCGCGGCCCGTTTGCGCTTCATAGGCGCGGGCGCATTCGAGGACGATCCGCTCCCCGGCGCGGTCGTGGGTGACGAGGTCGATGAGGGCGCGGCATTCGGGGGTGGAGTATTCGGGATGGCCGTGATCGTTGTAGAGGCGCGCGCCGTTTTGGAGGACGCGGTCGCTGCGGGCTTCCTCCATGGGGGGGCTGGGGGCCTGCTTCTCGTAGAGGGCTTCCTGCGCGTTCTGGGTCAGCCGTTCGGCTCGGAAACCGCGCTGGTCCCGGCGGGGGTCCTCGCCCTTATAGTCCCACGGCTTGCCGTGCGGGCCGGGATAGGCGCGCACCATCGCCATCGATTCGTTGATGAGGTCCTTCGCCTCTTTCCCCTCGACGTAGATGCCGTATTCCGTTTCAATCCCGCACAGCCGCAACGCCCGCTCCTCCCTCTGCCCTAACCGGCCCGTCTCTCCGGGTCTTCCGCCGGAAACTCGACATTCTCATAGATGTCGGTCAACCGGATCTCCGCCCCGATGGAGGGCAGCGCCACCCGGTCCTCCATGTCCCCCGTCTCCGTCAGGACCCACCGGCCGTCCGGTTGGCGGTTAAAATGCTCCACCCACGGCTTCTCCTGAGACACCATGACATAATCCGTCAGTCCGGCGATCCTCCGGTAGTGCATGAACTTCCGGCCCCGGTCGTAGTCTTCGGTGGAGGGGCTGAGCACCTCGATGATCAGTGTGGGATTGACGACGGTGTTTGGGTCCAGCGAGTCCCGCCGGATTTCGCCGCACACCACCACGAGATCGGGGTAGGTGTACAGTCCGGTCTCTTCGATTTTCACCCGCAGGTCAGCCGAGAACGACCGGCAGCGGCCCCCCCGGAGCTGAAGGTAAAGCTGTCCTCCGATATTGTGAGTGATCTGGTTGTGCTCCAAACTCGCGCCCGCCATCGCAAAGACTTGCCCGTCGAGATATTCATGTTTCGTCTCGGCGGCACGTTCCGATTCCAGGTACTCCTCGGGGGTGACAAACGGCATAGGCAGGGCGGACATACTCGCCTCCTAAAGATTCAGCTAAAGATCCAGGATGAAGGTCGGTCGCGCGAGGACTTACACGCAAAATGCCTCGGTGAGGCAGCGCTCCGGAAGAGCCGTTCGGCCCGGAAGCCGCGAGCATCCCGTCGGGGGTCCTCGCCCTTGTAGTCCCACGGCTTGCCGTGCGGGCCGGGGTAGGCGCGCACCACCGCCATCGACTCGTTGATGAGGTCTTTCGCCTCTTTCCCCTCGACGTAAATGCCATGTTCGGTTTCAATTCCACATAGCCGCACAATCAACCCCCTACTACACCATGGAGAAGAGGAAGAATTCGACGAGATGATCGTTCGAGCAGAGGAGACTAGCGCCATTTATCTCTAATAAGATTTCAGAATCCGCCACCTCCGTCAGTTTGTTACCGTCAATAAAGGCTTGCGCCTGA
>JAHWJO010000480.1 GCA_019348365.1 Armatimonadota bacterium
CCTCTTATCAACTCCTCCTCAACCCTCAGCTTTTAGGCTTAGCTTGATGCACATGGAATCAAAATTTCATCAATTGACCTCTAGCGGGGGATTACAGGAGCATATAGCTAAAAGCTTCGGAAAAGCTTGCCTGAAGCTGACCAGATGAGCCTTTAGAGGCGACGATTTACCTCCGATGTCTTTTGGCGGCAATTGCATTGGTCATCGTCCGTTGCTCTCGCTGTTCGAGGAGCTTGAGAAACTCGTTCACTACCGTCGGGTCGAAGTGGGTCCCCGCCATGGCGCGAAGGTACTCCAGCGTCTTCTCTTCCGCCCAGGCGGAGCGGTACGGCCGGTTCGACCGCAGCGAATCCCACACGTCCACCACCGCGAAGATCCGCGCCGCCAGGGGGATCTCGTGCCCTTTCAGCCCCCGGGGATACCCGGTCCCGTCCCACCGCTCGTGGTGGCAGTACGGGATGTCCAGCGCCGGATGCAGGTAAGGGATCGGGGAGAGCAGATCATAGGCGTACTGGGTGTGGAGGTTCATCAGGGCGCGTTCCTCGTCATCCAGCGGCCCCGGCTTGAGCAGGATCTGATCCGGGATGCCGATCTTCCCGATGTCATGCAGGAGCGCCCCCCGCCGGATGTGGATCAGCTCCTCGTCGGTCATCTTGAACGCCGCCGCCAGCTCCATCGTCATCGTGGTGACGCGCTGAGTGTGGCCTTCGGTCTCTTTGTCCCGCAGGTCCAGCGCCCGCACCCAGCCTTCCAGAGTGATGTCGTACGCCAGAGTCAGCTCGATGTTCGTGAGTTGAAGGTCGTCGAAGAGGGTCGAGTTTTCAACGGCGAGGGCGGCCTGGCCTGACAGCATCTCCAGGAAGTGCAGCCACTCCGCATCGGGGTCCAGGGGGGAGCGGTGGAAGATCTCCAGCACCCCCTTCAGCCGGCCCTTCGAGACGAGCGGCGCGGCGATGTAGGCGGCGAACCCTTCCTCCCGGATCAGATCGGAGCGAACGAATGCCGCGTGAGGCTCCTGGAGGAAATCGACCCGCTTCATCTCCAGGTACTCCCCGGCCTCTCCGGCGTGACCCTCGCCCAGTCGGAACCGGGACCGGGCGATGTCCGGAGTCTGGAACCCCCGTCCGGCGGCATACTCCAGCATCTGGCTGCCGGGGTGGTAGAGCAGGATATCCGCCGCATCGATCTCCAGGTGTTGCGTGACCTGTTCGAGGATCACCGAGAGGGTTTCCGGCAGGTCGAGGTTCCCCAGCATGGTGGTGTCGATCCGCCGGAGGGCCTGAAGCCGTTCGTAGCGCCGTCGGGCATCCCGGTGGAGCCGGGCGTTCCCGATCGATTCGGCGGCGAGATCGGACAACCCTTTCAGGAGCGCGTAATCTTCGCGGGTGAAAGACCGCTCACTCGAATCGGTGGCGATGCTCAACAGCCCGATCCACTCCCCCCCATGCTCGATCTTGACGCTGAGGGCCGACCGAAGGCCGAGCCGCCGGTACAGCGCGGCGGCGGGCAGGTGGGGATGAGACTGGAGATCGCGCGTGGTGTCGAAAGGGCTGCCCTCCTGAAAGCCCCGGTTACAGAGCGATCGGGGGACCGGGGGGAAAGAAGCGAGATCTTCGGGGGGGATGCCGTACTGGCTGACACAATGGAAATGATCGCGGCGTGGGTCATACAGGCGGAGGATGACGAAGGGCACGTCGAGCGCCCGGGCCGTTTCCTGGCAGATGGCGTCGAGGGTCTCCGATGGGTCCATCCGTGAATTGAGTCGCGCCGCCACATGGATCAGTGCCTCGGTGCGGGCGGAATCCCGACTCGTGTGAACGGAATCCCGATTCGCGTGACCTCCCGGTTCCTGCTGATGACCGATTCCCATGATCTCACCTGCCAGACTTCACCCTGGAAGCAATGTGCCGGTTGAATTGCAAAATGAGGTTCAGGACCGCTTTATCGCCCCAGGAACGTGAGCGTCCCGTTGTGTTCCGTCGGAGTCGGTGGAGCATGACGGAGATCGGCGATAAGCGAGCTGAACGTGCTGCACCGGCCTGTCCGATATTGTTTTACCCGGCTTTCAGGCGTTCGGAGGGCCATCGCCCTAAACGGTGCATACAGACGAAGAATCCGTCTGTTTTCCGGCATGATTCGATGATGAACTGTACAATTACCGGATCAGGATGAGGGTGGAGGGAGTAAGCGTACGAGGGTTTTACTGATTATCGATTGAGCACCGGACCGGCAGAAGGGTCCGGCTTATCAGATCTTGAGCTTTAATGTATGCCATCCGGTTATTCCATACACAGGCGGCAGATTCTCATTCTTCAGTGGAAATTCATGCTTCGCAGGAACGAAACGGTTGCGCCCGGTATCTCTGATTTCTCAACCGCGTTCTTCCTCGTTCTCCGATGAAACTGAGAGTCCGATCCTATCCTTCAGATTCGCGCACCGCGAGGGTCGATACGGGCGAAAGTGCTGCTTTCCCGCTTGATGTCGAAGGTCGCTGATTCCATGTACAAACGGAGCGGGGACGGCAGAGAAAAGCCGTCCCCGCTCCGATGTATCCGTTTAAGGGTCGTTCATGGCCCTTCAGGGCGTAATACGCTCCATGTCAGGCCGAAGTAGAACGGTCAGGTGGTGACCGGTGTCCCTCCCACCGCCGTTTCGGATCGGGACCGGGAAGCGAGGAGGTAGTCGAGACTCCAGCGGCCCGCGCCGTAGGCCACGAGGGCCAGGGCGATGCCAAGCAGCACAAACGGGAATTCAAAGCCCTGATTGGAGGCGAAGAACCCGTTCTTGAGGTGCACCATGAAGATGGCGCCGAGCATGACGAAGGTGATGCCGAGCGCCGCCAGACGGGTCAGCAGTCCGAGCAGGACGGCGATGCCCCCGAAGAATTCCGTAAAGGCCACGACGTAGGCCAGGATCGCCGGGATGCCCATTCCGCCCATGAATTCTGCGGTGCCGGCCAGTCCGTTGCCGCCGAACCAGCCGAGGACCTTCTGCGCCCCGTGCATGAAGAAGGTGATTCCGAGCACCAGCCGGAGGATCAGCGCCGCGACGTCCGCCTGCGACAGTCGAGAGTCGGTGCGGGTCGCGTCCACCGGGGTCATGTTGATCGCGTTGAACATCGGTAATTCTCCTTTCAAGAAGACGGAACAGAGAGCTTTCATTCTTTACTTTGCATCCCTCTCCCCGGTTTTAAAAGTTCATGCCTGTAACCGGGGAGAGGGGGAGGTGCATGCCTGGATGATCTTTACTCACCCGGCAGGTCGAACAGCAGCAGCTCGGACGGCTCATCGGCCTGAACGGTCACGGCCTGTTCGTCCCGGACCGTGGCGCCGTCCCCGCATTTCAGGGTCAGGTCTCCCACCTCCACGTCACCGGTAGCAACGTGGAGATACGCCTGCCGCCCGTCCCGCAGGGAGTAGGCCGCTCTCTCGCCCGGCTCCAGGTGAGAGACGAGCATGGCGGCGTCCTGGGCGATGTCTACGGTTCCCTCGCGTCCGTCGGGGGTGATGACGGGCAGGAAGCGCCCGTGCCGTGCCGCCGGGTCGAACGTTCTGGCGGCGTATCCCGGCGGAATGCCCCGGCGGTCCGGCAGGATCCAGACCTGGAGGAGATGGACCGGCTCGGAAGCGGAGGCGTTGAACTCCGAGTGGGAGATCCCCGATCCGGCCCGCATCCGCTGGATCTCGAACGGGCGGATGATGCCGTGATTTCCCTCGCTGTCCTTGTGCTCCACCGCCCCTTTGAGGACGTAGGTGATGACCTCCGCGTCCCGATGGGAGTGGGTGAGGAAGCCGCCCCCCGGCGCGATGAGATCGTCGTTCAGCACCCGCAACGGGCCGACCTGGACGTGCCGGGGGTCCTGGTACTCCCCGAACGAGAAGGAGAAATAGCTCTCCAGCCAGGGACGCCGGGCGCGGCCCCGTTCTTCACTGCGACGCACTTGAATCATTGGGATCTCCTTTGTCAGAGGTTAATATCATTCAATAATAAG
>JAHWJO010000070.1 GCA_019348365.1 Armatimonadota bacterium
ACCGGGCGCCGCAGCCTGCACACCGCCGGCACTGTCCCGCGGTGCCGGAGAGGCGCTCCGAGTTCGGCCAATAATCACACGCCGGTGGTCGGGGGGCGCCCGCACCCCCGGCCCCTCTCCCAATTCTGGGAGAGGGGTGACTATTCAGATCATGAATTCCTTCGGAGGAAGGTACGGACGCGAGCCGTGCAGAACTTTTGAATGGCACCGATTCCTCTCCTCCCCTCAGCCTTCCTCATCAGATTCCCTCTCCCAGAATTGGGAGAGGGCCAGCGCGAAGCGCGGAGGTGAGGGCCACCGATCACCGACCACCGATCACCGGAGACCGATATGAGACCGCTGAAACTGAGCATGCTGGGGGTGCGGGGCGTGGTGGGGGAGACCCTGACGCCGGAGCTGATCATCGCTTTCGCCCAGGCGTTCGGGACCTACGTGGGCGGGGGGACGGTGCTCGTCAGCCGCGACCCCCGCAGCTCCGGCCCGATGGTCGCCTCCTCCGTCTTCGCCGGACTGCTTGCTACCGGCTGCCGCGTCGTCGATCTCGGCATCTGTCCCACCCCCGCGCTCCAGCATGCCGTGCGGGACAGCGATGCGACGGGCGGCGTGGCGGTCTCCGCCGGGCACAACGCCGAAGACTGGAACGCGCTGAAATTCGTCAACTCGGACGGGCTGTTCCTCAACGCCTATCAGGGCGAGGAGCTCCTGGACATTTATCATCAGGGAGAGTTCGATGCGGCGGGCTGGCAGGAGATCCGGCTCTTACAGACTCGCTCCGACGTGCCTGAAAACCATGTGCAGTCCGTCCTCGATTGTGTGGACGCGGAGGCGATCCGAAAACGCGGGTTCCGGGTGGCGGTGGACTGCTGCAATGGGGCCTGCTCGCTCACCACGCCCCGGCTGCTGGATGCCCTCGATGCTGAAGCGATCACCATTAACGACCGGCCCGAACCCCCTTTCCCCCACGATCCCGAACCCACCCCGCGCACCATGAGCGCGCTGCGGGCGTTGGTGACGGCGACCGGAGCCGACTTCGGCTTTGCTCACGATGCGGACGGGGAGCGCCTGGGTCTCGTCACCGATACGGGCGTCCTCCTCTCGGAGGAATATACGCTTTGCCTCCTCGCAGATGCATGGCTCGCGCAGGAGCCGGGTCCGGTGGTCTGTAACGTCTCCACCACGCTCGCCATGGATGCGATTGCGGCGCGGCATGGAGTCCCGCTCCATCGCACGCGGGTGGGGCAGGCGCATGTGGTGGAAGGGATTCGGGCCTACGCCGCCGTGATCGGGGGGGAGGGGTCCGGGGGCGTGGTCTTCCCGAAACATCTCCTCGCGCACGACTCGCTGGCGGCGGCGGCGTACCTCATGCATTTCCTCGCGCGGGACGGCGGCCCCCTCTCCAAACGGGCGGCGCGCATCCCGGTCTTTCATGCCGTCAAGGAACGGATCGAGTTGGGGCCGGAACGGGCGTACAGCTCTCTCTATCGCTACCGCGAGGCGGTGGAGGATCACCCGGACGGGGCGGAGCTCGACTGGACGGAAGGCGTGCGGAAGGTGTGGCGGGACGCGAACGGCCTTCCAACGGCGGCGGTCCATGTGCGGGCCTCCATCACCGAGCCGTTCATCCGCGTCATCGCCGAGGCGACCGACGTGGAGAAAGCCCGCACCCTGGCGGAAGAGGCGACCGCGCTCCTCCGAACGTTTTTATGAAGAGCGCTACCGGGAAGTATGAGGGTGTGTGGAATGGGACAGGCAAACCGACATTACAGCAGCTTAAACTTTCTGGAGGTGTCCGGATGATTTCTCCACCCTTTTCCGAAACCTGGCCCCCTCTTGCGGGCGGTCTCCTGGGGATGCTGCTCCTGGGGATCGGCTTCTTGGCCGCACTTCCGGCGAATGCCGCCTCTTCCTCGAACGCCGGCCCTTCCGGCATCTTCAACGTCCGGGAGTACGGGGCGACGGGGGACGGGAAGACCCACGATACCGACGCCATCCATCGCGCGATCCGAGCATGTTCGGCGGCGGGAGGGGGACAGGTGCTCTTCCCGCCCGGCAGGTACCTGACGGGAACCGTGCAACTCCAGAGCCATCTCACCCTGAAATTCGATGCCGGAGCGACGCTGGTCGGCAGCCCCGACCTCGAAAGTTACCGACATTTCACTCCGCCGAAAGGCACCCCCGAAGCGAAGTTCAACCCCCACTGGCACCGGGCACTGATCCTGGGAGTGGACGTGGAGGATGTCTCCCTCATCGGTCCGGGGATGATCGACGGGAACCGGGTCTTCGATCCGAAGGGGGAAGAGAAGATGCGCGGCCCCCACACAATCCTCTTCGGGTTGAGCAAGAACGTCACGATCCGCGACCTCTCGATTAAGGCTTCTGCCAACTACGCCGTCATGCTCGAAGGGGTCGATGAGGTGGAGGTTCGCGGGATCAAAGTGACCGGGGGATGGGACGGAGTCCACTTCCGGGGCTGGAAAGACCGTCCCTGCCGGCGCGTCTCGATCCTCGACAGCCAGTTCTACACCGGAGACGACGCCATCGCAGGCCGCTACTGGGAAGACACGCTCATCGCGAACTGCGTGCTGAACTCCTCATGCAACGCGATCCGGCTCATCGGCCCGGCGACCCGCCTGATCATCCACGACTGCCTGATGTACGGTCCCGGCCTCTACGAGCACCGCACGTCGGGACGGACGAACATGCTCGCGGGCGTCAACCTTCAGCCCGGCGCATGGGACCCGACGGAAGGCGATCTGGATGACGTGCTGATCTCGAACGTCACGATGAAGAACGTCTCCACGCCCCTGCACCTCTCCCTGAAGCCGGGAAATACCGCCGGGCGGATCACCATGACTCGGGTGTCGGCCACCGGGATCTACCGGGCTGCGTGTTCTATCGAGAGCTGGGCCGAGACGCCGATCCGGCAGGTCGTCTTCCGTGACGTCACCCTCGAATTCACCGGGGGCGGCACGAAGGAACAGGCCTCCATGGACGTAAAAGCCCCCGGAGTGGATGCCCGCCCGCTGCCCGCGTGGGGCGTTTACGTCCGCCATGTGAAGCAGCTACAATTGGATGACGTCCGTCTCCATTTGGAGAAGCCGGACCTCCGCCCCGTGTTGATGGCGGATCGGGTAGAGAATCTGTCGCTGGACGGATTCCGTTACCCGGAACCGGATCCGGGCACTGAGCCTTTCAAATGGGTGGACGTGGGGAAGGTGCAACTTCGAGACGTTATCCCCGACTCTCTTTTAAAGGGAGAATCCGAGTAAGAATTCTCCAGATTCAGCGGTCCGCCAGCCATGAAGGATCGGCGCATCGGAACCTCTCCTTCAAACTCCCGTTCCCGACAGGTCCAACGCATCCATGAAATCCGTTCAAACGCTTAAAATCAGCATTTCGGGCGTGCGGGGCGTGGTCGGCGAATCGCTCACGCCGGACCTGCTCGTGCGGTTCGCGCAGGCGTACGGCACCTACGTCAACAGCGGACTCGTCGTGGTCGGCACCGACACCCGCACCTCCCGGCAGATGGTCAAGCACGCCGTCCTCTCCGGCCTGCTCTCCACCGGCTGCGAGGTCATCGATCTGGGGATCGTCCCCGTGCCGACGGTGCAGATGGAGATCGTCCGCCGTCATGCGACGGGCGGGATCGCCGTCACCGCCAGCCACAACCCCGCCCAGTGGAACGCGCTCAAGTTCTTCCGGGGCGACGGCATCTACCTGAGCGGCTACCAAGCCGAAGAGCTGGTGGACATCTACCACCAGGGCCAGTACCGCCGTGCTCCCTCCCGCGAGATCCGGCCCGTCCGGTGCGAGGAACGGGCCGCTTACCATCACCTGGAAGCCGTGTACCGACTGATGGATATGGAGGCGGTGCGCCGCCGCCGCCTCAAGGTGGTGGTGGACTGCTGCAACGGTGCGGCATCCAGCATCACTCCCCACTTTTTGCAGCATCTCGGCTGCGAGGTGATCCCCATCAACGTGGAGCCGAACGGCATCTTCCCTCACCCCCCCGAACCGATCCCCGAAAATCTCGTCCAACTGTCTGAAGCGGTACGGACTCATGGGGCCGCCATCGGGTTCGTTCAGGATGCCGACGCGGACCGCCTCGCCATCGTTGACGAGCATGGCGACCCCATCGGGGAGGAGTACTCCGTCGCGCTCGCTACCGAATACGTCCTCCGCCACCGGAAAGGTCCGGTCGTCGTCAACCTCTCCACCACGGCCCTGATCGAGCGGATCGCGGAGCGGCACGGCTGCAAAGTGTACCGGACCCCTGTGGGCGAGGTAAACGTTGTCGAGGAGATGCAGCGGAGGAACGCCGTCATCGGTGGGGAGGGGAGCGGCGGCGTCATCTGGCCCGCCCTCCACCTGGGCCGCGACAGCTTTTCGGGGATGGCGCTGGCGCTCCAATTGCTCGCGGAGACCGGCGAGAGCGTTTCCGATCTCGTCCGTGCGTTCCCGCAATTCGTGATGCTCAAGTCCAAAACGACGGTCGCCACTGAACAGGCTCACGCCCTCCTGCGGGACATCCATCACCATTACCGGAATCATGAGATAGACGCTCGTGACGGCCTGAAGATCGGCATGGGAGAGGGATGGGTCCATGTCAGGGCGTCGCGAACGGAGCCGGTGATCCGGGTGACGGTGGAGGCGGAGGGCATGGAACGGGCGAAGGCGCTTCAAGCCGAGGCGCTGGGACTGATCCAACGCCGGACGGCTCTTGATGTAGTAGCGGCATCATCCGTTTCATAGCTGCTGCCTTTGCTGAGTCAGTAGGCTGCTCGCAAGCACTGAGGAGAATGTCAGAACGGCCGGATGAGACTTTAGGGGACAATCGGGCATCGGCCCCGCAGCAATAAATCGCATCTGTGAAAGGGAGTGGAAAACGCCAAAAAGAACGTTGGATAACTCTCCTCCCGCCGTATGTAAGATTCCATTTCCTTCTCTCCGTATCCTCCGCCGGAGCAGGAAAGGGGAACATCATTTCTCCAGGGGGGTCACTATAGACGGTAGGTATCTTTAGATTTTGTCTTCACTTTTATTACGCACATTCCGTTGGACGGAGAGGAAAGGCGTCGTGCATGTCCCCACCCCCCGATGATCTCGCGCTGATGACCGGGTTCGTTAAGCTGTTGGGAGACCGGGGGCGGCTGGCGATCATCGGTTTGCTGGCCGCCCGGCCCCGCACGCTGGACGAGCTGGCCGAAGACCTGGCGACCGCCTCTCGCGCCACACTGACCCGGAACCTGAAGCTTTTGGAGGATGCCGAATGGATCTCTTCCGACGGGAACGGCACGTACCGGTTGAGGCCGGATGCGCTCACCACCCTCCGGGCCGCCATGGCGCGGGTCGAGATCCTCTCCGGTGCGATGAGTGATTCGGATGCGCCAGCCACTACTGCGCCGGCCCCCCGGCAGAATCCCCAACCCATGCTGGCGGCGTACTTCGACGATCAGGGGCGGCTCCGGCGCATGCCCGCCCAGCGTCGGCAGAAGGAGCTCGTCCTTCGTCATGTGGGAGAACAGCTTTTCACCATGGGGCGGTCTTACGATGAAAAGGAAGTCAACGAGCTGCTGGAGCCCCTCTACAAGGATGTCGATGCGATCCGTGAGGATCTGGTCGAAGTTGGCGTGATGGAACGCCGGAACGGTCGGTACTGGATCTCTCTCCGGAAGTAGCATGGAGCGAGTAAGAAACCGAAACGCGGGGCATGACCGATTCGCCCCAGCGTGTGAACGGGGCTTATGCTCTCTCCTCCCATCGGGACTCCTTCAAAGGAGTCCCATTTTTGTTTCAAAAAGAGTATCCTGTAGGAAAGAGCAGCCATCTGTCGGCCCATGGGCGAGGTGGCGCATTTCCAGAGATGATTTGAGAGAGGAGCCGTTAGTGGCACGTACCCAATCTTTTCGCACTTCTATTCATCCGAACCCCAACCGGGGATTCACCCTCATCGAACTGTTGGTCGTCATCGCCATCATTGCGATTCTCGCCGCGATCCTGTTCCCCGTCTTCGCGAAGGCGCGGGAAAAAGCGCGGCAGAGCGCGTGCGCGAACAACGTCCGTCAGATCGGCACCTCCCTCGCAATGTACACCGATGATTGGGACGGCACCCTGCCCGCCTACCGGCACAACAACAGCGGAGGGTTGTATTTCCGCGAGCAATTGCAGCCGAACATCAAGTCTGTAGCCGTCTGGGTCTGTCCCAGCGATTCGTGCCCGGCGGGGAGTTACAACATCCGGGGCGCGAACGGCCGGATGGAGCGGGAGCGTCGGAGCTACATCCCCAACGCGCAGGTCGTGGGGAACAATGATGGCGGGCCCCGCAATGATCGTGGTGCGATAGTGTTGGCCGACATCAAGGACCCGGCGGGAGTCATCGCGATCACCGAAAAGCGCACCGGAGTGAGAGACTGGCACCTGGACTTCCCCCAGGACGTGCTGCCCCCGTACGGCGGCGAGCACTCCATCGAGAAGCAGCGGCACGGCGGCGGGAGCAACCACATCTTCGCCGACGGCCACACGAAATGGCACACGTTCCCTCAGACCATGGCTCCCAACATCATGTGGGTCATCGATCAGGAGTACTGGAAGAATAGGGTGGGCAATCAGAAGGTGAACACCTACAATGACGGCTCGGACGGAAAGCCGGAACGGGAAGTTTGCGAAGAGTAAGCGCCGGACAGTAAGTCAGAAATGAGTGGGAGGCGGAATCCCCATTTACCTCTTCGGAGATTTCCGATATAATAGAGGAGCGGTATCGCCCGTATGGGGAGGTGTCCGAGTGGTCGAAGGAGGCGGTCTCGAAAACCGTTGTGGCGTTCCGCGTCACCGTGGGTTCGAATCCCACCCTCTCCGTATCTCCGATTGAAAACAAAACAGGCCGATGTTCCCATGGGAACATCGGCCTGTTTTGTTTTCAATCGGTCTGCTGGAAACGCAGACAGGGGTTGATCGTAAGGGGAGAGACCGGCGTTTGATGGCAGTCCCCCTGCATGGAAGTCTTGGAGGCCGGTTACTCCCCCTGTTTCTTCACGGGGGCGGGACCCGTCGGGGTTCCGAGCTTCGGGTTGAGTACCGTTAGCGGCAGGTCGATCCGGTTCTCGCTCGCCATGATCCGTGGATCGTAATCGTAGGGGCGGTCGGGATCCAGATCGTCCAGCTCCGCCGCGAACTTCAGCAGCGGGTCTTCTTCTTTCGTCTTCGGCAGCTTCACCTCGACCGGCTCGGCGCGGAGAGCCACCAGCGTCACTGTTGTCGGGCCGTGGGGAGTCTGGGGGTCCAGCGGGAGCTGCCCACTGTAGCTGTTCCCCTCTCCACGGGTCAGCTCCACGACCTTTTTCTTCCGGTCTTCCCGCGCGAACACCCGTACGTTCGGAGTCATCCCCGCCGGTACTTTGAGCTTCACACTGACGTTTACCGTCCCCCCGGAGGGGACCATGCTCGGTTCCATTCGCGGCTCGGTGAGGAGGATCGCTTCGCTGGCGACTTCGGATTTCCTGTCGCTGGCGGCCGGGGCGAGCTTCACCGTCTCCAGCCAGGCGCGGGGCCCGAGGGACTTTTCCTCCTCGGCGGGTTCCATCCAGAAGGTTCCGGCCTGGCTCCGCACCTCTTTGTAATTCGGGGCGCTGACCGCGATCAGGATTTCCCCCGGCAGGAGCGTCTTCCGCTTCTCTTTAGGGGTGGATTGTCGCTCGTTCAACACAGCTCGCGCCGCCTTGTCCTGGAGCTGCTTCTTCGTTTTCTCCTGAATCTGTTTCCGGGTCGCTTTGGCGACGTTCTGCGCCACCCCCGATGCGACCGGAGCGGGATTGCCCGTCACGACCGACGCGGCAGCCCCTTTAGCGAGATCCGCTGCGCCGGATCGCACGGTCTCCCTCGCGACCCCGGTGGCGGTATCCAGCGCCGAGTCAGCGATACGAAGAGGCGCGGTCACCACTTTCCCGATCCCCCCCGCGATCCGGGACAGCAGCCCCTTCTGGCGCGACGGCTGCAAGCGCAGGATCTTGAGTGAATCCACCGCCAGCAAGTACTGTCCATCGGAGCCGGTCTTCGTCCATGCGACCACTTTCCCGTCCTTGTCCATCAGGGCGACCGTGGCATCGCCCACCGGCTTTCCGGCAAGGTCCACCACTCTTCCGTAAATCGCGCCCGGCTTGAGATCGACGGAGGAGTCGGGCGTAGCCGCAGGCGGGCTGGTCGGAGACGGTTGCGGCGCGGCTTCCTTCGGGGGGGCGGCTTCTTTCTCTGGTGCGGCCTCTTTCGCCGGTTCGGGAGGGGGAGACTCCTTCGCGGGCGCGGGAGGAGCGGGCGCTTCCCCCATGGGAGGCATCGAAGGGGAATCCCCAACAGGTGCGGCATGTGCGCCGGAGATCAGGAGGCCCAGAGCCATGAGGGCTGTCCACAGGGATCGAGTGAAACTATGCATCGGATGCTCCTTTGGGTCTGCTTGTAAGAGGTTCTGTCAGGTATATACCCAATCCGGCGCGTTTTGATTTCCGTAGAGGAGGGTAATGGACCGACCTTTCCCGCAGGGAGCAAGCGACTGTAACGCTGATGAATGGCCAAATTGCTTAAACCGATGAGCACATGAAGCACGTTATCCGCGGTGGGAGTGATCTCCTCCGTTGCCCAGGGCCCGGCCCTCTGCCCTCCGGGCATTCACCCGCCTTCGGCCCAGTGTCGGCCTTCGTTGACACTACTGAAGCCAGAACAAGGAAGGTGGCCCTATTGATTTTCTGCTTGGTTGCAGGATCGTAGGCCAAACGCAGGGACACTCTCGAAAGAGTTTTTCTAAATGAAGGCACTCCCTACTTTATCCTTCCGATTCTCTTCCATGTCCATCCGGCTCCTTTTCTGTCATTCCGAGCGAAGCGAGGAATCTGCCCCCGAGGACGAAAGACTCTCTCCCTTACAAAAGGCTCTCTTATAGGACGAACGACTCTCTCCCATAAGGTCAGATCCCTCGCCTACGCTCGGGATGACATGCGAGTACGACTCGGGATGATATGGAAGAGAGTCGGATGGATATGACGGTACCGATCGGGAGGGCAGGAGCGTATCTGCCGGGATTACAGGAGTATTCCTATCATCTGGTCAGGGGGCGATAGCCTGTGCTTAATTCGTGTGTTGAAGGGCGGCGGTAAGGGGAAGCAGGGTTTCACTCCTGCTCGACGTGGAGCGTTTTCTCGTGGGTATAGAGGGCCTGTCCGGGTCCGGAGCCTCGGGGTTTGCGGACGTACTTCTTCAGCGTGTAGTCAACCGGGACGATGCCTGCGTGCTTGGATTCGCTGTGGGCTGCCGCGATCTTCGCCGCTTCGACGAGGGTCCGGTGGGGCACGGCCTCCGGCTTCTTCGCGGTGCGGATCACGACATGCGCCGATGCCCCGGCGCGGACGTGCAGCCAGAGGTCGGTGGGGGCGGCCAGCTTCGTGGTGAGGGTGTCGTTCCCCTCCCGGTGCTCCCCGTACCAGATTTCGTACCCGTCGGTCGATTGGGTCCGCCGCACGCCCGGAGCGGGTCGGCGGACCTCTTCCTTCGCCTCTCTTCTCCCCTGGGGCTCCGCCGGGCTGACCGTCCCAATCTCCCGGAGGATCTCCAGCAGCCGATCTTCTTCCGCGCTTTCCGTCTCATGGGCCAGGCGTCGCCACTCTTCCAGCTTCTGCCGCTCCGCTTCCTTGCGTTCCGTCAGGTGCACCAGGCTGCTCTTCGCCTTGCGGTGACGGCGGAAGTACGCTTCGGCGTTCTCCTGCGTGGAAAGGAGGGGGTCCAGCTCGATCCGAATCGGCGTCAGGTCGGGATCGTAGTAGTTGGGCAGGTCCGCTTCAGCCTGTCCCCGCTCCAGGACGCCGGCGTTGGCCTGGAGGATCTCGCCCATGATGCGATAGGTCTCGGCTTTTTCCGCTTCGGCCTGTGCATCTTCGTGCTCCCGGAGCCGCCGTTCGGCCCGCCCTATGAGGTCGTTCAGCCGTTCCCGGGCTTCCCCCCGCAGCCGTTCGATATTGACCTGTCGTGTTTGGAAGTCGTGGCTGATCTCCAGCGCGAGGCTCATTGAGGGCGCGCGGTCCTGGCGGGTTTCCGGTACGCTGAGGCTTTCGAAGGCCCATGCATCGGAAGGGTGTCCCTCCTCATCCAGCAGGAGGGTCGGCGAGAACTGCTCCCCACGAACCTGCTCCATCAGGTCGCGCAGGGCCCCCGTCACCGCATCCGGAGTGGGACTCACCGCCCTCGCCAGTGCCTCTTTCGCCAGGAACGGTCCCACGTTGGCCAGGGCCTTCACGATCCCCTGCGCCGTCACCTTTTCGCCGAGCGCGCCCAGGGCGTTCCGGACATCCGCCTCAGCCGCCGAGATCGGGTCCGGCTTCGCGGGGGCGGGCGGGGGCAGATAGGGTCGCCCGGGCAGGATCTCCCGGACCCGGTTGATGCGTCCGCTGACGTGCTTGATCGAGTCGAGGATCCGGCCCTCCGCATCCAGCAGAGTGAGATTGCTGTGTTTCCCCATCATCTCGGCGACGAGCGTGTGCGCGCCGTCCGACCGCTCGAACCGGAAACGCGCGATTCGCTCCAGCCCGGACGGCTCCACGGCGGCCAGCCGCGCTCCTTCGAGGTGCTTGCGGAGCACCATGCAGAACTGGGGCGGCGACGCCGGGTTCGGGGGGGACTCGCGGATGAAGTGGAGCCGAAACCGCTGCGGGTGGACGGAGAGGAGCAATAGATGGCGCTCGCTCCCGGCCCGGAGATGCAGGTAAATCTCCTCCGATGACGGCTGGTAGATCTTCGTGATCTGGGCATCCCGCGACGCACGGCGGATCTCCGAGACGGCCGCCGCCATGACCACGCTGTCAAACGGCATCGGGCGCTCCTTCCTCCCGCCGAAACGGTCGCTCAGCCAGCGGCAGCCCGGTTGATTTTAACCCTCTGAGTGGGTTGCTACAATAGCCCTGTTTCATCGCTCCTGCTTCTCTTCCGAGGATTCTCCCTCACTCCGGTCCCTGACTCGATAGCGAAGAAACCCACACCATGTTTAACTATAAGCGTAAGACTCATCAAGACGGCGCCCCGGTGCTCATTCTGAACGGGGTGCTCGATCTCAGCAGCGCCGCCGAATTACGGAACGAATTGCGGCGTCTCATCGAGGACGGCAACGGCAAGATCATCGTCGATCTGGACGGGCTGGATTACCTGGACAGCACCGGCCTGGGCGTGCTCGTCGGCGCGCTGGCGAGAATCCGGGAGCGGGGGGGCGATCTGCCCATCGTTGTCAACGAGCCGAAGAACCGCCGGATTTTCGACATCACGAAGCTGAGTTACGTCTTTCCCCTGTACGGCCATTTGAACGAGGTGCCGTAGATCTCCCCTGTTGCAACCGACAGCCACTTGACTTCTCTATCGAAAAGGAGACCCATTATGGCAGAGGTGACGCTGCGCGTTTTGGAAAACGGTCCCATCCTGGTGACCGGAGAGGTGAACATCGTGGATGCCAACGGCAATCCCGTTTCGCAACCGGCCCGGGGATGGGCCTTGTGCCGCTGCGGGGGCTCCATGACGAAGCCGTTCTGTGACGGCACCCACTCGAAAATCGGATTTCAGGCCGCCACCCAGGCCGTTCTGGAGGCGGAACGCGAGGGCCAGGATTCCGGGAGAGGATGATCTCTCCTGTCCCCATGAATCTTGACAGCCTGATGTTTCGACACCGGGTGGTCCGTAGCGGTTGATTTATTTCCAATCCCATTCCTGCCCACAAGATTCGTTAGCGCATGTACTACAAAAAGAGGCCATCCCTCAACTCTGGGGGATGGCCTCTTTTTCTTACACATTCTATTTGCACTTACAGCTTGAAGGCGCTTAAGGGGATCGGCTTGTTCACGACGATGTTGGAAAGCCGGCTCGAAGCGCCCAGTTTTCCCTGGTCGTTGTAAACCTTGATGATCGTTGGAGACCAGATGCCGGGCGCGACCTGCTGGACACCCTCGAATCGCATGTCCATCTTCAGATCGTTGTCCCGCTTCTGATGGAAGGTCTGCCGCCGCACTACGACCTTTCGGGCCGGGTCCACCCAGATGAGTCGCCGGGAGGGGTCCTCCCTGAAGTTCTTGAAGCGCAGCTCGTAAACGTGAAACGGCTTGCCGTTCACGCTGTCGGTTCGGAGGAATTTCCAGGTGTAGTCTTCCAACTGGTCCGCCGTCAGGATGCCGAAATCGAGGAGGCCCTGCTTCTGTCCGGGGTCGTTCACCAGGTTCTTCTCCCGGCGAATGGGGCCGTACTTGATCAGCTTGGTGTTCCCGTTGATGATGTAGATGACGGACATCGGCCCGACATTCCCGTCCACCTTGAGGCGGTCGGGATACTGGTAAGAGATCCGGCTCGATTTGACCCGGTACGACTGGGCGTAGTCCTTACGGATTTTTACCAGCTCGTCCATGTTCGCCTGCTGGACCGTCATCGTGCCGGAAAAGCTCCGTACGGGAGCGGCCAGGCTGCGGAGGTCCGGAGCCGCTGCGGCCTGCGCGGCCACAGCGATGAACAGTCCCGCCGCCGCTGTGAGCGAGCGGACGGATCGATGAGATCGAATGGAAGGCACTATCCTACTCCTTAAACTACGAAAAAACAGTCACAATTAGCACTTCAATAGGAAACCATCCATGCATACGGCCACGGCTGGTTTCAACTAACACCGGACAGGTCCTCTGCCCTGCATTAACTTTTTAAGGAACGGGCAGCCCAGATGGAGGGCCGCCAGGTACCGCTCGGCGTCGATGGCGGCCCT
>JAHWJO010000481.1 GCA_019348365.1 Armatimonadota bacterium
GTGGACGACCAGGGGATGGTCCGCCGTAAAGGTGGGGATGGCGCTCAATACCGGGATACCGGGCAGCGCGCGCTCCACCTCTTCGCGGGTGCGGAGCCGGTTGTCCATCGTTTCGGCCAGCACCGCCGACGCCAGCCCGAGGAACAGGCCGAGCATGACCGCGAGGATGACGTTCATCGTCCGCTTGGGCTTGATCTTCTTCCCCGGCTCCAGCGCGAGGTCCACCACCTTCGCCATACTCGTTTTGGTGGCTTCGTTCAACTGCGCTTCCAGGTAACGCTCGCGGAGCGTTTCCATGGAACTGCCGAGAGTCGATTGGGTGCCGATGAGGTCGGAGACTTTGAAGTCTTCGTCCGGGATGCTGGCGAGCTGGACGTTGGCGGCTTCGAGCTGGGTCGCGAGGACCTTCTTCCGCTCCTCCATTCCGACGAGTTCGGCCTGCGCCTTGCTCAGGCTCTCGTAGAACTGTCCGTAGAGGGGGTTCGGGCTCTCGTTGACCTGCTCGTTTCTCGGCTGCCGGGCCTGTTCGGCTTTCCACTCGTTCTCCAGTCGCGCCACTTTGGAGAGCTGGGACTGGACGGCGGGATGCGCGTCCGTGAATGTGGCCCGCTCCGCCTGGAGCTCGGCCTGCGCCTTGACGAGCTCCTCCTTGATCCCGCCCACGATCGGGTTCTCCTGCTGGGTCGGGGAGGAGACGGTCCGGGGGATGGTCGCCAGATCGCGGTTAAGGGAGCGCACCTGCTGTTGAACCGAAGCGATCTCCCCGATGACCGTCTGGTACTCCTTCTGAAGCCGGGCGAACTGTTCCGACCGGTTCTTCCGGACCCCTTCCATATCGGGGAGCTTCCGAGCCTTCTTGAAGTTGCGGAGCTGATCGTTGACCTGGACGAGCTTCCCCTGAACGCCGCCCTTGCCGTCGGCGCCGTAGATCGCGTCTTCCGCCACCTGCCGGATGCGCTGGGCCGCCTCTTTGCGGGCGTACTGGTTCTTCCAGATGATGACGCAGACCATCGCATCCACACCGTTCATCGCGCGGATCCGATCCAGGGAGTCGAACGCGACGCTCAACATGCCCGTATCGAGGAGCTCCCGCGTGGAGTAGCTCTCCTGCATCTCCTTTTTATCGAGTTCGTCCGGATCATGCTTGGGCAGCTCGCGGTAAGCGGCCTGCACGGCGGCTCCGCGCTCGATCAGCGGTAACGCTTCCCAGCGTCGGCCCCGAAGAGTCGAATTCGGCAGCTCCCGGATGAGCGAGGAGTTCATGATCTCGATGGCCTTGGGCTCGATCTCGTCGGCGTTCAGACTATACAGGTCGATCTTGAGCCGGCGGGCCAGCTTGGCGAGCGCCCCGGCCTGCTTGATCGCCTCGTCTTTCTCCACCGAGCTGAGGCGTCGCGCCAGGCTGGCGCCGTCGTTGGCTGCGAGCGACTCATCCGCCGAAACCGTCGCGAACGGCAGATCGATGCCGTTCAGCTTTCTCCGGTTCCCGCCCGATGCCTGAAGGGCCAGCCGCCCGAAATAGAGGGGCAGCCCTTTCTTCATCAGGTCCTCTTCAAACAGGGAGACCATCTCGTCCTGGCTGCGCCGGGCCGTCAGGTCCATGCCGTACCCTTCGGTGAGGAGCAGGATGCTGTCGGTGAGCTCCCGATAGGACGGGCTGTTGACTAGCTGCCCGATGGATTCCGGCGTCAGCGTGCCCCCGCCCTCATCGAAGGGCTGGGACGCGCTGATGACGAAGCGGGACTGTCCCTGTACCTGGAGCGTGGCGCGTCCCTGATAGACGTTGGGCGACATCAGGCTGAACACGATCGCCATCGCCGTGACGAGGACGACGCAGGCGAGGATGAGGCGATGGCGCTTGCGGATGAGGCGAAGGTAATCGCGGAGATGAAGCTCCTGTTGCTTCACAGGCTCCAAAGACGTTCTCCTGGGGATCTGCCGCTCGAGGAGGAGCGGGCGGTCGAAGCTTGACGCGAACGTTACGCCGAAGGGTGAACGGGAGGCCGTCTGAGGGTCCCCTCCCGATGGCGCCGGGCGGGGAAACCTTCGGGCATTCACTCATGGGTCCCGACGTCTATCCTGAGCACGGGACAGGCGGTCGGCCAAGCAAGGCAGGCGGTAGAGTGAGCGATGGGTCCGCCGAAAGTATATCACAGGCCGGATAGGGGGTCAACGCGCGTGACCGGCATCCGGCATGCTTGAGCCACATGATCAAGGAAGATCACTCCTCTTAATATACCATTTAATATACCGTATGACGCGGAGAAGTCCTGCCGGGATCGGGGAGCGGACGCCCTCATCCCGTCGCTCACCTTCGTTCGCGACGGCCCCTCTCCCAACTCTGTACAATTCCGGGAGAGGTTATCGGAACGTACGGATTTAAAAAGGCCGCACTCTTTCAGGGAGATGGGGGGCTGACGAGTTCATGATTTCATAAGATCGGGTCGCTCTCGTCCGGTACATCGGTGGCACTCTACCCCTGGAATCCGAAGCCGGAATGTCTCTCATAAGAATCCCTCTCCCAGCATTGGGAGAGGGCCAGCGCGAAGCGCGGGGGTGAGGGCGACTCCCCGACCCCCGACTCACGACTCCTAGACGGCTCCTGAGAGAGGCGTACAAGAAATGAGGGGGACCTCCTCATCCGGAAGAAGTCCCCCTCATCCTGCCACGTTCTTCAGACGCCGGAGCGCGAAGGTGCGAGATCCCTGAACGCGGGATTACTCTTCTTCCTTCTGCTGCTCCGCTTCGGCCTGCTTCCCCTTGGCAATCAGTTCGCGAATGCGGGCTCCACCCTTGGTGCCGCCCATCTTGCCGATTTTCTGGTAGAACTCTTTGCCGTGGGTCTCCCAGGTGGTTGTCCCACCCTTCTGACCGATCTGCTGGTAGAATTCTTTGCCGTACTTGTCACGAACTTTGGAGCCGCCCTTGCGACCCGCTTCACGAACCGTCATGTCTGACATGGAGATTCCTTTCTCGTTGTAAACTCTAGAATGCAGTGAACCTAATCCAAAAACCTAACAGGGAAGGAGTAGGGCCCCTCTCACAAAAGAGTATAGCATGGGCTTGCACGTCCTGCCAAACGGAAAGGCCGTTTGGAAATACTCCCAGGCCCACGTCCTCTTGGAGCGACCGTAAGGCTTTCTCTCTTCCGAGCGTTCACGTTCATTATGACAAACATCCGGCTTGAATGTTTCCGAACGTGTTTGCCCGGAAAAGTCGCGCCCTTCGTCCGTCGCCTGAGCAGGGTAGTTCACCGGTGGAAAGACCCGCTCCCCGTGTACTCCCACTGGAGAGCTTGCCATAGTGTTAGACGGAGGGTTGCCTGTTCAGGTTCCGCCCGGCCTGCTCCTTTCTCTTTCTCCCTCTTTGCAAAGGGAGTTCGCCGGACCGGGAACGGGGACCGCCCAGGAACAACGGGGACCGCCCAGGGCTGAACATTCCGATTACACTGTAGAGAGGCGATACGGGAAAGACAAAACAAGAGGGGCCGAGAGCGGCAAAAATGCAGCTCAGCCCGTCATTTGTTTCATAGGGAGGATCGTTCCCCCCGAGGCCGAAGATAGGGGAGAAAACATTCTAGGGGGAGAACCCAGGCCGGATCGCCCCATCCTCTCACTATTCCACATCTTGGAGGTACTTCCATGCCGACAGCCACTGAACTTCAGGGCCGCCCCGCCCCGGATTTCGATCTCGATTCCACGGAAGGGCGGGTGCGCCTCTCTGAACTTCGCGGGCGCAATGTCGTTCTCTACTTCTATCTCAAAGCCGATACCCCCGGATGAACGGCGGAGACCTGCGCCTTCCGTGATTTGAAGGCCGAATTCGAAGCGGAAAACACCGCCATCCTGGGGATCAGCCGCGACACCGTCCAGGATCAGCAGAAGTTCGCAGAAAAGTTTCACGTCACGTTCCCGCTCCTCGCCGACCCGAGCACGGAAACCTGCCAGGCTTACGGCGTGTGGGTGGAAAA
>JAHWJO010000071.1 GCA_019348365.1 Armatimonadota bacterium
GCTGCCTGAGAACGTGACGCTGCAAGACGGGCGTCTGACCGCCATCAAGGCGTGGAATCGCACCACACAGACCCCTGAAACCTTCCGGGGCAAGGTGTTCATCGATGCGACGTACGAAGGCGACCTCGCTTCGGCGGCGGGCGCGCCCTACCGGATTGGGCGCGAGGACGCGCGCGAGTTCAAGGAGCCGATGGCGGGCATCCTCTACAAGCTTTGGAACGGCCCCATCGTCACCGGCACGACGGGGCGGGGCGACAACGCGGTCCAGGCCTACAACTACCGCCTCCCGCTCACCGACCGCCCGGAGAACCGGGTCCCCATCCCGAAACCCCGGAGCTACCACCGGGAGGAATACGTCTCGCTCATCGAGGACCTCCGGCTGAACCGCGTGGCGGCTCCTCCCGATGCGCCCCGCCTGGAGCGGGACTGGAACGGGATCGGGCGGCTGGTAAACATGGTGGGGCTGCCCAACGGCAAGACCGACGCCAACAACCAGCACGCCGCTTTCCTCTCAACCGACCTGCCGGAAGAGAACTGGCCCTGGCCCACCTCCTCATGGGCGTGGCGCGACCGGTTCGCCGAGCGCCTGCGGGACTACACCCTCGGATTGCTCTGGTTCGCTCAGAACGACCCCGAACTCCCCGCCGACTTTCGGGAGCGGTGCCGCCGGTGGGGGTTGGCGAAGGACGAGTACGAGGACAACGGCCATTTCCCGCGCCAGGTCTACGTGCGCGAAGGCCGCCGCATCGTGGGCGAGCACCTTTTCACCGCGCACGACGCGCTTCCGGTGAAGCCGGAGGGACGACCGCCGCTTCACGCCGACAGCATCACCGCCAGCCACTACGCGCTCGACTCCCATGCCTGCCGCAAGCGGGAGCCGGACCGCCTCGCTCTGGAAGGGTTCTTCAGCCTTCGCTCGCAGCCCTACACCGTTCCGTACGGCGTGATGGTGCCGCAGAAGGTGGAGGGATTGCTGACGCCCGTTCCGGCGTCGGCCACCCACATCGGCTTCTCGACGCTCCGGATGGAGCCGTGCTGGATGGCGCTCGGGCAGGCCGCCGGGGTCGCCGCGAGCCTGGCCGTCGCCGGAGGGACGGAGGTGCGGAAGGTGGAGATCGCCCGGATTCAGCGGGAGCTGCTGCGGCAGAAAGCGGTGCTGATCTATTACCGGGACCTCTCCCCCGATCACCCGCACTACGAGGCGGTGCAGTACTTCGGGGTGCGCGGCCTGATCCCAATGTGGGAGGCCCGCCTCGACGAGACGGTGTCCCCGGCAGACGCGGCGGCATGGCGCAAAGCCGCCGGGGTGAAAGCCGCCGTTCCCTATGAAGAGGGAAAGACGACTCGCGGCGAGTATCTCACGCGGCTGCTGAAATCCCTGGATTAAATCCCGACGATGATTCGGAGAATCCCCACGGCATCTCGGATATCCAGACGGTCATCGAGGTTGACGTCTCCCCGGATCAGCCGTTCAGGAGTGCTCTCCTCCACCTGAACGGAAATCCGGAGGACAAGAATGGCGTCGAATACGTTGACCTGACCGTCCGCATTCACGTCCCCGCGCAGCAACCCTCCGGTGATGTTGATCCGGGGTCCGACGAGCGGCACCCCCGCCACCTGCGGCGGCTTCATCGGATCGCGGGTGACGGCGGCGACCTCCCCGGCATCCCGGATCTGCGCGGCGGTCCACGTATCCGCTGCGCTGGGGCCGAGGTCGTAGATCACCTGAAGGCTCGTTGAAGCGTCCGCCGGCAGGTAATGATCCAGGGCGGCGAACTCTCCCCGTCCCCCGGCTCGCGCGAACCCGTCGAAGGCCCCCAGCACCTCCCCGCCACGTTGGAGGCGTACGGTATTCACCGCGTCGATGCTGGCCCCATCGGGGAGGCTCACCGATAGCGATTCGAGGGTGGCGGCATCCCCCGTGGCCCGAACGGAAAGAGGCAGCGCGGATACGTTCATGCTTTCCGACGGTACGGTTTTATCCGCCGGGGACCCCTCCAGTGCGAACGTCACCGTGGTCGTCTGCACCGGGTTCAGCACGGGGAGCATGAGAGGAGCCGAGAGGGAGGATGTCTGACCGGTCAGCGGATGGGTGGCCGTGGCGGTCAGCGATCCGGGGCCGGGGCCGTTCGTGGAGGCCAGGTTGGACAGGATGTGGGTCTGGATGGGAGCCTGCTGGTCCAGCATCTGGTAGGCCTCGCCGTTATGGAACAGCTCGACGAGCGCGCCCTGCGGCCACGCCGCCGCGTTCAGCGTGACTTTCACGCGTCCGGGGCGGTCCAACTCCAGAAGGGGCGGCGGCGGCGCGTCCGGTGCGGTGATCGCCGCCGGCGTCTCGGGAGAGATGGCGTTGGAGAGCAGCGTGAACGGCCCGGAGGGGGGCGTTTCCAGCGCGATGGCGACCTGCTTATTGCCCTCGAAGACGTTGCCGTACCGGTGCAGCCCCTTCGTCGCGTTGATTTCCCCGCCCACGTAAGCCGCTCCCGCCCCTCCCTTGAACCGTACACCGGTCTTGTTGCCCAGGTCCGGCTTGCCGATCCGGTTGAGGCCGATCCGGGTGCCGGACCAATCGTTCTCCAGCAGGATGCCCTCTTCAAAGTTGCCGGCGATGAGGTTGCTGGCGGTCCCGTTCGTGTCGCCGATCAGGTTATCGCGCGCGCCCAGCAGGTGGATGCCGCGCAGGTTGGGCCGGATCCTCGCGCCGGTGGGGTCCAGGCCGATGATGTTGTTGCGAATCCGGTTCTGTATGACCCCCGCGCCTTCCAGCCGGATGCCGTCGTCGTCATGGCCGGAGATGACGTTCCCCGATTCCGGCGGCCCCCCGATGAGATTGCCCATCGCGCTGCCCGCGAGGTGGATGCCGAGGGGGCCGGGGGGAAGATGGATCGAGCCGTTCTTTTTCAGGCCGATCCAGTTGCCCTCGATCCGGTTCGAGTCGCCGTCCACGATGCGCAGGTTGGCCTCTCTGTTCCCGGCGATGTAATTCCGGTCCTCGACCGCGCTCCCGCCGATGCGGCACAGGTGGGCGTTCAGGCCGAGCAGCACCCCGATGCCGTTACCCTGGTGCCCCCGGCCGGTGTATTCGTCGTACTGGGTTCCGAACGTCGTCGCGTCCATCCCGATGTAGTTGTGGCGCACGATGCTGTATGGGCTGTCGAGGCGGATGCCGGCCCCGGCGTTCCCGGCGATGTAGTTGTACCCGTACTCCCCGTCTCCGCCGATGACCGTCCACCGGGCGTTGTCTTCCACCACGATCCCCTCGCCATTGGGTCTATAGCCGGTGAGGTAATGGTAGCCGATAGCGTTCCCCTCCACCTGGTTGTGATCGGTCCCCTCTCCGGTGATCCGGATCGCGCTCCCCGCATGGTTTTCGATGATCGCGTAGAGCAGCGATTCGCTCTCCCCGACATGGTTGTGATGCGCCCCGTTGCGGATGAGGATGCCGCTCTGGCCGTTCGGAGTGTGGAAGTTGTACGAGGCGCGCACGCCGATCTCCGCCGACGTGATCCGGTTGTCGGTCGTGGCCGGGCCGTCGAGGAGAATCCCGTTTTCGCCGTTGGAGCCGACGGAATTCATCTCGCGCTTGAACGCCTCATACCGGGGGACGGGGGTCGGGGGAAACGACGTGATTGCGGGCGGGCCGATCCAGTTGGAGGAGGCGCCGTTCAGCAGGGCGATTCCGTTTCCCCTGTTCCCCATGACGCTCCGGATCTTCTCCAGGATGGCCGGGTCGTCAAGGGGGGGAAACGGCTTCCCGGCAGGCGGGATGTAGATGATGTCTGCATTCGGGTCCGGGCCGGCCTGCGTCTCGCTGGTGGCGAACTGAAGCTCTTTCTCGTAGGGATAATGGAGGGAGACGAAATGATTCCGGGGACCGAAGTCGCTGCCGGTGATCGTGTTGCGTACGGTCCCGGCCCCGGTGAGGGTGAGTCCGTTCTTCGCGTTGCCGTAGGCGATGGAGGAGAGGATACGATTGTCCATCGCCCCCGCTTCCATTCGGAAGCCGTCGTCCATGTTCTTCCCCGCCCGGCACTCCTGGAGGGTGGTCTCCGATGCCCCCCGGAGGAGCGCGCCCGGCCCTCTATTCTTCATGAAGTCGGCGCCGTAGACGGTGGTCTGGTTCCCCCCCGGCTCGACGAGGAGGCCGGGTCCAGCGTTCTCCTCGAATTGGGAGAGCGTGAGGAAATTCTCCGCCGGGGGCTGGCCGTTGGCCCGGCTGTTCGGAAACAGCGATGCGGCGGCGATGCGGAGTCCCGCCCCTTTCGCCTTCCGGACGCTGAGGCGCTCCAGCTTATTGCCCGCCGCGCCTTCCACGATCTCCGCGCCGCTGGAATCCACCGCGAAGCCGTTTTCATTCTCCCCTGCGAGGAAATTGAACACGCGGTTGCCCGCGCTCCCCACGCCGGAGATGCGGAGGTCCGGCCCTACGTTCGCGTAGGCGAGACCGTTCTGGACCCGGTTAAACGGGGAATCCAGGATCGATACGCCGGGGCCGTTGTTTCCGGCGTATCTCGACATGAGGGTGGGTAGAGGGGAAGAAGTGCCGGGAAACGGGATGATGGCGTTCCGTGACGAGCCTGGCGCGAAGAGGACCCCCGCGCCGCCCTGTCCGTAGGCCAGACTGGCGCCCGCCGTTCCCCGGTTGTCCTCGGCGTACACGATGCCCAGAGTGTTCCCGGTCGATCCCTCGTCGAACAGCACGCCGCTCCCCCGGTTGACCTTCGACTCGGAGAACTCGATCCCGTTTTGGAACGCGCCGTTCATGAACCGGATGCCGTCGCGCTCGCTGCTGGAGACCCTCACGTACCAGATTCTATTGTGGTTGGCTCCTTTCTGGAACAGCACCCCCTCCCCGCCGGGGGCGAAGACGTTGACAAACCTGGAGACGATGGCGCCGGTGACGTTCTCGGGGATGAGGATCCCCACGCCGGGGGGCCGTTCCAGAGCGACCTCGACATCGACGCGTGACTTGGACCCGAGGATCAGGGACCCGCCGGTGATCTTCACCGACGCGAGTCCCACTTCGAGGAGGTCTCCGGGACCGACCGTCATGTCGCCGTTCCACTGGGCCGTACCCGCCGGTTTATCCCTATTCGCAGTGATCGTGTCGGCGAACCCGATCCCGACGTCCCCGGACACCAGCTCCTCCTCGTACGGTTCCGGGGTGGGGTCCAGCGAGTTCCCGTTCGCGTCTCGGGGGCGCTTGCTGAGCTGGGCGCGGAGGGATGCATCGGGCGCGGTGGCGAGCATGACCGCCTCGCGCAAGGTGAGGGTGCGGCTGCCGCCCCCGAAGCTGACTCCGTCCTCCAGGGCGTTCACGCGGAGGGAGCCGCCGGGATTCAGGACGGGACCCGCGCCCGGTTTGTTCTCCAGTACCCGGAATTCCCGGGGGTAGCGTACGGTGGAGTAGCCCTCGACGAGCAGGTCCAGGGGGCCGGGTCCGATCGGGATGTTTTCGGGGAGGGTCACCGTGAGGGAATCGGGGGCGGAGGAGACGAGGGTCGTATCGCTGCCGTTGATCTTTACTTTGTTCCGAAGCCAGTCGGGGGAGAAGAAGCGACCCTTGATATGCACCGCCTGTCCAGGGATCGCCTCCAGCGGCTCGACGGCGACGATCTCCGGGGAACGGTCCACCACCGTCATGACCTCCGTCTGCCCTTCCGCCGTCTCCAGGCGCAGCGTTCCCGATTTCAGATCGTTTTGTGGCGTAAAGACGAGCTGGGTACCTTCGGTGTTGACGGTGAAACCAGTGATCGGGATACCTGTTGTTTCACCCGTCGGTATGAGCGTCAGCTTCGCGGGCAAGGGAGGAGTGTGGAGGATAAATTTGCCGGTGAGGGTGGCGGCGACGCCGGGCCGGAGTCGCAGGGGTCGGGAACCGGTGATGACGGGAGCGAACGGCTGGCCGGTGACCACGAGGGCCGTCTGGAGAGGTTCGGCTCCGGACATGCCGATCACTCGCTCCAGCACCGATCCGATGGCCGCGACCCGGCTCAGAAGGCTCAGGGTGTCGGTCATCTCCAGATTCATCTGCTTGCCGTACCAGTTCAGCCATGTCGCGCGCAGCAGCGCTCTTGCCGAAACGTCGGGCTTGAGGAGATCGCTGAAGACCTGCTTGAGAGCTTCCTTGACCACGCTTTCCTGAATCTTCAGGATGAATCCGGCATACTGGCCCACCGGGTCCCCCGAAGATCCCCCGGCATACGAGGTCGCTTTGACCACTTCGATGGCGATCTTTAAGACCTTCTCCCCCGTCTTCCAATCGTTATTTTTGAGGTGGTTTCCCAGGGCGAACTTCAACGCATCCATAATGGCGATGAACAGGTTGTGAATGAAGGCGCGGCGGGAGTAGTCGTCGGCGTCCGGAAGGAGCGTCATGAAGGAGAAGGTGCGAGCCACCCGGTCGATCTGCTGCGGCGTGTAGAAGCCCCAGCTCCAGCCGTAGCTGCCGTTGTATGCCCGTACCACATACACGCCCTTATTCGAGAGGGAGGCGTAAGGCGTCTCCTCGACCGGAATGGGGAAGTAAGCCAGCTCCTGCTTACCGAGTTTCTTAAATCCCTCGGAGATCAGCGTGCCGATGATGTCCAGCTTCTTCACCGTCGAATGGGCGGGCACGATCATCTGCCCCACGGTCCGCTTGCGGGGCAGCTGCTTCAGGTCCGACAACTCGCGGGCGAGCCGTCCCCGCTCGAAGAAGGTCCGGTCGGGATCGATCTCCACGACCTGAACGTACGTATCCACGCGAGAAGAGAGGTTCACCGCCTGGTTGTTCCTGACGTAAAGGCGGTATCCATGACCACCGGCCCACTCTTCGGTCTTCAGGTCCAGGGAGGGCATGAACACGGGATGGAGGTAGGGATCGGGCTGATGCGAGAGGGGCCGGGGGGAAAAGGCGTTCAGGGGCTGTGCCGTCGCTTCCGCTTCGAGCGTGCGGTAAACGGATTGAAGGGCCGCGATTCGGGCTGCTTTGCCCGCGTCCGTTTCCAGGGGGCGGCGATCCGTGCCGTATCGCTCGTCGATGAGCCGCGCGAGGTCTCCCACTTTCGGATCGGCCAGGGCGCGGGTCCAGTGATGTTGAAACCGGGTTTTGTCCGGGGCCAGGAGCAGGGGATGCGAGAGCGTGAGGGCGGCGGCGGTCGTACGGGCGTTGAGGAGAAGAGGCGCGCCGGGGTCGGTGACGAAAGTGAAGAACGGGACGTCCGGGTCGCCGGACGCAGCCGTGACCAGCGTGACTTCTCCCTCGGCAACGGAGATCTGGAACGATCCGTCGGCTCCGGGCTTCCCTTCGCCATAGGGCGAGCCCACCCGATAGGCGGCGATGCGGATTCCGGAGGGCACTTGCAAGGTCCCCTGCATCGGGGCGAGCACGGTCAACTCACCGACGGAGACGGTGGGCTGGCCGGCGGCCCTCAGGGAAAGAATCCCCGTGCGGGCTCCGGCAGGAAGGGAAAACCGGATGCGGTCGTCCCGGCTCTCCGTCGCCGGAAGCGCCGTCTCCCCCAGGAAGGCTTGCCAGCCCTGGAGTCCCGATCCCTGGAGCGTCACCGGGGTTCCGGGCAGGCCGTACTGAGGGCTGAATTCGCGGGGAACGGGAATCGTGGCTCCGGTGGCAGCCAGAGTCGCCAGAAGGATCATGCAGAATACGGGTCTGAGCATCCTCGCCTCCCTTCTCCGTTCTCCCCTCAGCTCCGGGGAGGGCCGACCGCTTCCCACACAGCAAGAGCCGTCTTCCCCTGGAGGGGAGTGGGACCGGTTCAGCAGCGGAGGCGATACCAAGGTCGGAGATCATCCGACCCTCCTCTACGGCGTACTCCCAGGGGAGGGGTTTGAGCAGGCGTGGGTGGAATCCGTTCTGGTAAAGAGATCGTCAGGAGGACGTTGTTCTCTAGTTGTTGAGGCTCTCGCTGAATTCCTTCCGGATGAGAAATGATATTCAGGCCCTGACCCCTATATGGCGCTATCAAGAAGTCTGTGGGTGGGGTTTCAATGCGGGCGATTGTGGACAAAGCCCTCCTGTGTCGGGCTGGCGAACGAACCGATAATGGGGTATCGCGCTGGAGCTCATTGATCGAGATACGGGTATGCTTGGCGTGCTAAAATGACCTGAAGATCGTTGACGGAAAGGACTTCGATGGCTTATTCACCGACCCCCGAATGGGCGCACCAATGGACCCGGCATGTCGCCCAGCTTGAGGGCAAGGATAATCTTCCGACGATCACCTGGCTGCAATCCAACAGCCGTCGAGGATCGAGCGGCCATTTCAAGTACAAGCGGAACGTCATCCACATATCGGCGGGGGTGGATCTGGCCGATCAGCAATACGTTCTACTCCACGAGCTGGCGCACTGGGCCGTCGGCGGACATTATCATCATAACCGACTCTTCTTCCAGAAGCTCTGGGACCTGTGCCCCCTGTTCGATATCTCCACCGAGTATGCGATGAGACGGGATGGGAGCATCTATTCGGGGTGCGTTCGAGAAGCCCTGAAGCGGGGCCTGATCGATCCGGTCCGGGCGGATGCCGCATTGGCGCATCGAGAAGCGATCCTGGAAGCCAGGCGCAAACGCGCGGCGAGAAGAAGGAGGAAATCACCCTTGCAAAGCCTCCTCAAGAAAGCGACTCCCGTCGGTCGCGTGAATGCACAGCCTTCATCGCGTGGGAACTCGAAATGAATAGGGTTGTGATGCAAATGAATAGGGTTGTGATGCAATAGAGGAGCAGACCTCTAACCCCGCCCCCGGTCCCCTTCCCATGCACAGGCCTTGTGCCCCAGCCTGACGAAACCCGCAGGCGATGGAGAGGCTCAGGATTCCCCTCGCTTTATGGAACAACGAGACATCACGATTCGCTCCTCCCCCGATGAAAGGGAGTTCCGATGTCTCCATCCCGATTTCGCCGGGCGTTCCTTCTGATTCTCGCTCTGGGCTGCCTGCTGCGCGTCGGCTTGATTCTCGCGCGGCCCATCGACTCCCTCGAAGCCATGAACCAAAAGCCGGGGGATGAGAAGTACTACTACGCCATCGCGCAGAGTATCGCGGAGCGGGGGGAGTATACCGAAGGGCATCTGAAAGCCTATCGCCCTCCCGGTTATCCCGCTTTCCTGGCGCTGAACCTGGCCATCTTCGGTCGAGACACCCGCGTGGTTCAGTGGGAGCAGAACCTCCTCTACGTTGCCGCCGCCGTCCTGTTCGCCCTTCTCCTGTACTCCCGGTTCGGGGGAGCCACCGTGCTGGCGAGCCTTGTCCTGCTCCTCTTCAATCCGGTCGGTTTCCAACTCCCCCAGCAAGCGCTCTCCGAAACCGTATTCCTGTTCCTCGTCGTTCTCGGGTTGTTCCCATTCGTGAGACGGCGGCGCAACGTCCGGGGGTACTTCTTCGCCGGAGCGATTCTGGGAGCCGCGACGCTTTTCCGGGAGATCGGCCTGTTTTACGGGATCTTTCTCGCGCTGTTCGTGCTCGGAACCGGATGGAAAGCCAAAGGACGGGCAAAGGCCGGACGTGAGGCGGGGGCGGTCCTCGCGGGCCTGGTGCTCGTGATCCTCCCGTGGACGGCGCGGAATGCGCTCGTGCTCCACGCCTTCGTTCCGGTGACGACGAACGGCGCCATCAATCTTTATATCGGGAATTACCCCGGCGCAACCGGAAGCTATCACTGGGCCATGCCGCCGGAAGCGTCCAAGATCTGGAACACTCCCCTTCCCCACTCCGAAATGCGGGCGTACCGGATCTGCGCCCGGGAAGCGCTGGCGTACATGGCCTCCCATCCGGGCCGGACATTTTGGAACGGCATCGGCAAAGCCCTCTCCTTCTGGAGCCCGACCCCGGCTCAATCGACAGAGTCCCCAGCAGACCGGCTCTTTCGCTTCCTCCGGTTCGCGTTCTGGGTCCCGTATGCCGGGCTGGCCGGTTACGGGCTCTGGCGGCTGCGGCGGGAGCGACTCGGGCGGATCATCGTGGGCCTGAGCCTGGTCGGAACGGGGATTCATGCGCTCACGTTCACCGATCCCCGGTTTCGCGCGCTGTACGATTTCCTCTTCGCCGCTCCCGCCGCGTATGCGATCGTGCTTCTCCTCACTTCGCAGCGGCGTACCGGCTCTCCGATAACGAATCGGATCCGGTCGGATCGAAAGAATTCGGAAGCGATGGACCGGGCTTACGTATCCTGATGACCCATTCCGGCTCATGTCCCGAATCAGGGAAAACGGAATCCCTCTTTGGAGTGCGGCGGCTTGCCGCCGCTTTCCTCCCCTTTTTCCATCTCTTCCCTTCTTCCGCGCCGTTTCCCGTCGATAGGGGATCCAGGCGAAAGCGGCGGCAAGCCGACGCACTCCAAAGAGAGTCTTCTCGTAGCCTTCTCTTCACCTCGTTTGCCTCATGAGACCTCATTAACCCGATGTGCAAGTTTTTCCTGATTTACGCGTGAATATGGTTAGATAAAGTCCAAAAATTCAGAACCCAACGCATATTCCACGCTCAGATTTAAAACTTGCACATCGGGTTCATTACTTTTTTCGGTTTTCATAAAAGGAACGAATCGAGACGCTCTTCGGGTTAAAGGAGGCAGTCGATTCGGAGTGGAATAGAAGGATGCAAGCTTCCAAATCCCGACTTTCAGCTTCTCCTCGAAAGGAAACTCCCATGCGTTCTCGCAGCGCGATTCTTTGGGCATCGGCCCTGCTGGGGCTGACTCTTTTCACGACAACCCTTCAAACGGCCATCTCACAGACAGACAGCAAACCTGAGGCGACAACAATATCATCGGCGGACAAAGCGACTTACGTTCTGACCCTCTATTGGATCGAAGCAGTACGGAAACCCGCCCAACCCGCCGCCCCGCCGAATGCCGGCCCTCCCATTCCGGTGGGAAGTGGGGATACGGATTCTCTCCATATTTCAAAGCTGACGGATCTTTCCGACGCGCTTTACCGTGCGGACCGACGATGGAATTACCGGCAAGTCGCCGCGCTTTCCATGCCGTTCCCCAAATCTGGAGAGACGATCCCGCCTGTTCATGTATCCGTGCCGGATGGCAATTTCACGATTCAGACGAGGTCGGTGGAATTCCCGAAGAAACATCCGGGCCGAGCTGTCGGGCATTTTGCCTACGCGGGCGTGTCCGCAAACGGCGACGGGATCGGTGGAGGCCAGGGAGGCGACTTCCACACGATACCGCTGGAAATCGGGAAGGCTTACCGCCTGGCGAGCACAGGTCCCAGCGAAATGACGTATCAATTTCAGGTCTTCGCCAGCATCACCCGCGCAGAGGAGAAGCCGAAAGAGATGCCGTAAACCTGCTGATCCAGGCATGGATAGCTGCCCGCATCCTTCAACAGATGCGGGTTTTTTCATGCGCCCTTCCGAACCGGATATACTGGAATCATGCTCCGCACTTCCACCGAACACCTCCTCTGGGAACGCCAGCACCTCGCCCGGTACGCCGAAAAGGGCGGCAGCGCGCGCGGTCGCCTGCACCCCGACCCTGAACACCTCTACCGCACCCCCTTCGAGCGGGACCGCGACCGGATCATCCACTCCCGCGCCTTCCGACGGCTGGAGTCGAAGACACAGGTGTTCGTCAATCGGTCCGGCCAGTCTTATCGCACCCGGCTCACGCATACCCTGGAAGTCGCGCAGGTCTCCCGCACGGTCGCGCATGCCCTCCGTCTGAATGAGGACCTGACCGAAGCCATCGCCCTGGCCCATGACCTGGGCCATCCGCCGTTCGGCCACGCGGGCGAACGGGTCCTGAATGTCCTGGCGGAGGACGTGGGGGGGTTCGATCACAACCGGCAATCGCTGCGTATAGCGGACGTGCTGGAGCGCCGGTATGCGTCCTTTCCCGGCCTGAACCTCACCTGGGAAGTCCGGGAGGGCCTCGGGAAGCACGGCAGCGGTCGCGTGGCGATGGCGGGAATGTTCGGGGAGCTGCCGCAGCCCTCCCTCGAAGCGCAGGTCGTGGACATCTGTGACGAGATCGCCTACAACAATCACGATATCGACGACGGATTGACGAGCGGCCTGTTGAGCCTGGATCAGGTGCTGGAGGAGCTCCCCCTCTGGCGGGCGGTGTGGGAAGAGTCGGAAGCCGTCGCCTCGAACGTTCCGGATTCGCTCCGGATCGGGGAAGCGGTCCGGACTCTCATCGACCGCCAGACCACGGACCTGATGGTGGCGACGATGGAGCGGCTGATCCGATACAAGATCGAGAAGCCGGACGAAGCGCGCGCCCGGAGCAAGCCCCTCGCCGATTTCAGCCCGAAGATGGGAGAGCTCCACCGCCAGCAACGGGCTTTTCTGTATGCCAGCCTTTACCGCCATCCGGAGGTGCTCGCCGCAAATGCGACGGCGGCGGAGGCGCTTCGCGACCTCTTCGAGGCGTATCGGAACGACCGACTTCCCCTGCCCTCTCCCCTCAATCCCGAGGAAGCGGCGGAACCCCGGGACCGCCGGATCGTGGATGAGATCGCCGGGATGACCGACGATCAGGCCATGATGCTCCACTCCAACCTGTAAGGCAGTCGAAAGCACATCGACCTGAAGCCAAAGCGGCCCTCACTTCCAATTCCTTCCCTCCAGATGCGTGGAGGGAAGGTATTGGAAGTGTGGGCCGCTCAAGGTCTCTTAGTGAGAGTGGAAAGGACGGCTGCTTACTGAGGCCGGGGTGTACCGTTACGACCCCGGTTGCCCGGGGCACCGGCGCGTCGTCCGCCCCCACTC
>JAHWJO010000072.1 GCA_019348365.1 Armatimonadota bacterium
CTCCCCGGTACAGCCAGTTGGCGTGCTCGAAGCGCAGCCCCCGGAACTCGATACCTCGGACCGGATGATCGGGGTCGCTCCCCTTCATCGTGACGAGGTGCTCCAGCCGGGGCGCGATCACCTCGGCTTGGGCGAGGTTTTCGCCCTTTTGCGGGAGGTAGTGCAGCCGCCATGCCTTCCGGTCCAGGTACCACTCGCCCGGCTCGTCCACGAACTCCAGGGCGTTCTCCAGACGGTAGCGCTGGTCGTTCTGTCGGTCTGCGATGGCGCTCCAGATGCGGTCCTCGCCCGACGGCGGCTTGATCACGTTGTCGTTGTCGTAGGTGTCCCAGTGCTCGATGCCGAGCCGCATGATCGCCCAGTGGTACTTGACGAGAAATTCGAGCTGCTCCTGGCGCTGCCACTCCCGTTTGAGGTTGTCGGGACCTTTGAGCCGGATCGTCTTGCTGCCGTAGCGGTCCTCCCACTGCTTCAGCTCTTTCCATCCCTCGTCCGGCTCGCGGGAAGGGGTGGCGCGCCGCCCGTTCACGTAAAGCTGGGTGAAGACGCCGGGCTCGACCGGGACGTGCCAGATGCCGTTCTCGCCCCGCTGCCACTTCCCGGCGATGCGCCGTCCGCCGCTGATTACGGTCGGCTTCGCAGGGTCCTGGGCCTGGTAGAGGACCTTAAAGCCGTTGCGCCCGGAGTCGCGGTTGTCGAAGGCGATCGGCTCCTTCAGGAAATAGGTCCCCGGCAGAACGTGTACCGTGATGTCGCCCTTGATGGAGGCATCGCTGCGGGCGCGGATCGCGTCGCGCGCCTGCGTGATGCTCCCGAACGCTTCCTTCGCGGAGAGCCCTTTGCCCGTACCGCCGGGCCGGACGTAGTAGCTGGTCTGGGCCAGCGCCCCGGCGCACATCGAAAGGGATACGGCGCACGTCGCCCCCAGGGCCGCCATACGGATGATGTTCGTGGTGAATCTCATAAATCTGATCCTCATTTCTTTCGGGCCTGTCAACAGCGTTTTCACGCTGTAAACAACCGGTCAAGTTCTATCGGTGTGCCGGCGGAGCGCAGGTGCGCCCTTCGTACAGCCATGCGGGCAGGGCGTGCGCGGGCAGCTCCGTCTCCGGGTCCCGCATCCGGTCCATCAGCATCGCGACGGCGGCCTCCCCTAACGACCAGTCCAGGTGGCACATCGTGGTGAATCCAACGCCGCTGATCCGCTCGATGTCGGAGTGGAACAACGCAAGGGACAGGTCATGGGGCACCCGGAGGCCCCTCTGAAGCGCCGCATGGTACGTCGGCAGCGCGGTGTTCAGCCCGTAAGCGATCACCGCCGTCGGCTGATGCGCCTCCAGGACTCCGCGCGCCCAGTCGAGTCGCCCATCGGGAGGGGCTCCTCCGGGAAGGATCGGCTCGTGCTCAAACGCGAACGAGGCCGGCTCCAGGCCGGCTTCATGCATGACGGCTTCGTACCCGGCGCGGCGGTCCGCCTCGCTGTAGTGCCGGAAAGCGGCAGGAGCGGGGCCGGTCTGGAGGTAGGTGATGCGACGGTGTCCCAGCCCGATCAGATACTCCGTCAGTAGCCGCGAAGCGCTGAAGTCATCGGGATAGACGCAGTCCGTCGGTTGTTTACTGTTGATCCAGATGGCGGGGGTTTCCAGGGAGCGCAGGGTCTCCAGAAAAGGGGCGGGGATGGGGCCGATCATATTGATGAGCAGCCCATCGGCGGAGACCTCGCGCACGATCTTGGGGAGGAATCCCGTATCGCTCAGGGCATCATCCGGGGCTTCGCTCACGGACAGGTGCAGGTTGTGTTTGCTCAATTCACGGGTCATCCCCATCAGCATGCCGGTGGGGAGATGGATCGCGTTGGAGGGCTGGATCAGACCCACGCTGCCGAATCGGCCGGTGCTCATCGCCCGCGCCGAGCTGTTGGGCCGGTAGCCCAACTCGCGGGCGGCCTCCAGCACCCGTCGTTCGGTTTCCGGGCGGATTTTCAGCTCCGCCGCGCGCCCGTTGAGGACGTGCGCTACCGTGGATCTGCCGAGCTGAAGGTGCTGTGCGATCTGCGCCACCGTGACCCGGTTTTTTGGTTTTGAGATCACCTTCCCGCCTCTTCCCCTGGAGGAGTGACGCCGACCCATCAGCGTTACTCTTCTAAGTGTACATTACTAGAACGCTCTAGTCAAATCGACTGTGGTTTTACGTCGGTTAGTTAGCGAACGCGAACATTGAGGACCTGAGAATGGCCTGAAGCTCTGTCTGCGGTACGGGCGGGAAGACTCTTCATCGACGGGCGGGCAGCCTCTTCTGCAAGCGGTTGGGGTAGCCTGTCTGATTCCCCATGCCTCTGGATTGTGGTAGAATGAGCCATCTTTACTCTGGAAGGCTTGCGGCTTCGGTTATCCCCTCACGATGGAAACTCTTCTCCTCCAGAATCTCGGGCGGCGCTACGGGCGGCGCTGGGCGGTGCGCGGCATCAACCTCTCCGTGGAGGAGGGGGAGATGATCGCGGTGTGGGGCACGAGCGGCTCCGGCAAGACGACGCTGCTCCATCTCCTCGCCACGCTGCTGCGCCCCTCCGAGGGGCACGCCTGGGTGGACAACCACGATCTGCTGAAGCGGCCCTCCCGCGTCCGTTCCGCCGTGAGCCTCGGCTTCCAGACTCCCACCCTCGACCCGCAGCTCACCCTCCTCGAAGGGCTGGACCTCCGCGCGGCCATGCAGGGAGTCCCGCGCGCCCATCGCACCAACCGGATCATCCAGCAGCTCCACCTGCTGGGCCTCGAAGAGTACCGGGACACGCCCATCGGGATTCTCTCCGCATCCCGGCGGCGGCGGGCCGAGGTCGTCGCGGCCCTGCTCCCCGTCCCCCGCATCCTGCTGCTCGATGAGCCGTTCCAGGGCATGGACGATGAGACCGCCAGCCGGGTCTGGGAGCACTTGATCGAGATGCGGAGCCGCGAGCGCGTCACCCTGCTCTTCTCCACCGACCGGGCCGACATGGCGGAGCGCTGCCACCGGATCGCCCTCCTGAACGAGGGCCGGTTCCTCGCCTGCGACACCCCGGATATCCTTCGCGGCGCGGCGGGGAACGACGTAGTGACGGTGAAACCCATCGACGAACGCCTCACCGCGCGCCGTCTCCACGAGCGCCTTCAGGTGAAGGTCTCCGAGGAGCCGGACGGGTTCCGGATGGAGGTGCAGCGCGGCGACGGCGTTGCGGCGGACATCCTGGGCAGTTTCGGCGGGCAGACGGCGGCGATCTACGTCCGACGCCCCAGCCTCGAAGCCGGAATCCGGCGGATCATGGACGGCACGGCGAAAACGGACGGGATGGATGCCTTCTTTGAAGAAGCCCTCAGCGAGACGTAGGAATTCAGGGAGTAGGGGGTCGGGTGTAGGGGGTGAGGGCGACCACCCAACTCCCTACTCCCCAATTCCCTAATTTCCCCATCTCCTAACTCCCCAATTCCCAATTTCTTCAGGTACTCTGGACGGATGGACCGCGATGCCCTACCATGGCGGGGGGCCGTGACACCTCCCTTTCAATGCCGTTATCCTCTCGGTCCACCTGCCACCCCTTCGATTCTGACCATGGATGTATCTGACTGTGGATGAGCTCACCGCCGGTTTCCTGCGCCGCCAGCTTCGCCTGCATGGCCGGATCATGGCCGTGATGGCCGGCGGCAGCCTGGCGTTCGGCCTGTGGACGCCGCGCGAGACTCTCGTCCCGGTGGCGGCGCTGTTGTTCCTGCTGGCGGCCTGGAGCGTGCTGGGCTGGGCGGCGGCGGATCGGACGAACGGCCTGATGGGACCGGTGCTCGCCGCGCCCACTGCACGACGGTCATGGCTCGTTGCATATCTTATGGGGGCATCGCTGCTGGCGGGGCTCATCGGCTTCGCCTGCCTGCTGCCCCACGGATTTCGGGCGGCGCTGGTCGCCGGGTTGTTCGCCCTCGTCTACGGGTGGATGCTCGCCGCCCTCGGCCTCTGCGTCCTGCTCCGCATGGAACGCCCCCGGGACCTCCACTGGATCGGGGGCGTGGCGCTGGCGGCGGGAGTCGCCCTCTCGTCTCCCCTGTCTGCGGCGGTCGGGGAGACGTACGGAGTGTGGCATCCCCTGAGTCTCTTTAAATACGGGCTTTCCAGAGCCTTATATAGTACCGGGACTGCTTCCGGGGCCGCTCCGGTAGCGGCGGGGGTCTGGGACCTGCCGCTGCACGGGATGGCGGTCCCGCTCCTCCTCTCGCTGTTCGCCTGGCGGTGGATGCTCCGGTCGCTGGACCGGATGGAAGCGCTCCCTATTCATCAATGAATAGATGAAGTCAGGAGTCCGTAGCCGGTCGTCAGTAGAACCCCTGTCTTGTCGCAATTATTATCGGCTTCAGAGAGGGTCCTACTGACGACCGGCTACGGACTTCCGACGACTTACATAAGTGAGGTTAGATATGTGCGGTATTACAGGGTACGTCGGTAAGCGTCAGAGTCTCCCCATCGTCATGGACCAGTTGAAGCGGCTGGAGTATCGCGGCTACGACTCCTCCGGGGTCGCGCTCCTCGAAAACGGGAGCGTCCACGTCCTGAAATCGGTGGGGAAGATCCGCGCGCTTCAGGACATGGTCGAGCGGTTCGAGACTCAGAGCACGACGGGGATCGGGCACACCCGCTGGGCCACCCACGGCGCGCCCAGCGACGCCAACGCCCATCCCCACATGGACTGCACGGGCCGTTTCGCCGTGGTCCACAACGGGATCATCGAGAATTACCTGGAGTTGCGCGAAGAATTGCAGATGCTCGGCCATCAGTTCAAGTCCGAGACCGATACGGAAGTCCTCTCCCACCTGGTCGAAGAATTGTATGAGGGCGACCTCGTGCAGACGGTGGAGGAGACGATCAAGAAGGTGCACGGCTCGTACGCCATGGCGGTCGTTTCCAACCAGGCGAAGAACCGGATCGTCGTGGCGCGGAACCAGAGCCCGCTCGTCATCGGCCTGGGCGACGGCGAGATGTTCCTCGCCAGCGACATCCCCGCCGTCATGCCCTACACCCGCCGGGTCCTCCTCCTGGAGGACGGCGACGTGGCGATCATGGAGCGGGACCATGTGGAGGTCCGCCACGGCGGTAAGGCCGTCGAGCGGCCCCCCTTCGAGGTGACGTGGGACGAAGGCTCGGCGGAGAAGGCCGGGTACGAGCATTTCATGCTCAAGGAGATCCACGAGCAGCCGCAGGTCATCCGCAACACCCTGCGGGGCCGGATCGACGACGAGGGGACGGTCCACATCCGGGAGCTGGAGCCGCTGGAGGAGGCGATCCGGGGCGCGAAGCGGGTCGTGATCGCGGCGTGCGGCACGGCATACCACGCGGGCTGCGTGGGCAAGCTGTTTATGGAGCGGATGCTGCGCGTGCCGGTGGAGATCGACCTGGCGAGCGAGTTCCGCTACCGCGAGCCGATCGTGGATGAGGAGACGCTGGGGATCGTCGTCAGCCAGTCGGGCGAGACGGCGGACACGCTGGCGGCCCTGCGGGAGATGAAGGGCCGGGGCGCGAAGGTCGTGGCGGTGGTGAACGTGGTGGGCAGCTCCATCGCGCGGGAAGCCGACGTGCCGGTCTACACCTGGGCCGGGCCGGAGATCTGCGTCGCTTCCACCAAAGCCTACACCACCCAGCTCGCGGTGATGTACCTCCTCGGCCTCCACTTCGCGAACGTCCGGGGGGTGGCCCTGGAGGAGACCGCCCGGCTCACGAAAGAACTGGAGACGATCCCCGACTGCGTGGCGACCCTGATGGAGCGCGACGACGAGGTGGAGCGGATCGCGGCGACGCTGACCGAAAAGGAGGACTTCTTCTTCCTCGGGCGGGGGATGGACTTCGCGGTGTCGCTGGAAGGCGCGCTCAAGCTCAAGGAGATCACCTACCTCCACGCTGAAGCCTACGCCGCCGGGGAGATGAAGCACGGCCCGCTCGCGCTCATCAGCCCGGACGTGCCGGTGATCTGCCTCGTCACGAGCGAGCGGCTGCGGGAGAAGATGATCTCGAACATCAAGGAGATGAAGGCGCGGGGCGGGTGCTGCCTCGGGTTCCTCCTCGAAGGGGATCTCCAGACCGAGCAGGTGGTGGACTCGACGTTCCGCCTGCCCGTAGTGGACGAGCTGCTCATGCCGATCCTCTCGGTGGTGCCCCTCCAGATGCTCGCCTACTTCCTCGCGCGCGACCTGGGCCGGGAGATCGACCAGCCGCGCAACCTCGCCAAGAGCGTCACGGTGGAGTAGTCCCTGTGTGGGTGTGTGGGTGTGTGGGTGTGTGGGTGAAGGAGGCGACGGCAGAGTGCCCGTCGCCTCCTTTTGCAATTCCCGTTTGCGGTAGCTGAACGGTGAGAACGTTCAGCGGGCGGGGAGATCGACGTTCAGGCCAACAATCGTTCTCAGGACCGTGATGGCATCGACGATATCCACCGCCCCGCTGCGGTTCACATCCGCCGGAGAAAAGTTCGTGGGGCAGTCGAACGGGCCGAGCGGCGCGGAGAGGATCTCCAGATCGTTCGACATGCCTTGCAAATCTTGCGCGGCGATAATCACCCGGTCGATCTGCGAGAATTGCACGTCGGTCACGTCGAACCCTTCGAAGACGGGCCGGCCCTCGTTAGTGAGATCGGTGGATGCGTCGAGGGCGGAGGTGTCCCCCCGCACGATGGTGGGGAACGCGCCCAGCGTGATCGTCTCCGGATTCCCCCTGAACCCCAGCTTGGCGACGTAGCGGTGATTCCGGAACCCGGCCTGGGGGAACGATGGCAGATCCGGCTGGAGGACGAGGAACCGCTTGTCGCCGGTAAACTGGATGCTCGCGAACGCCATCGACTGGCCGTATGCCTGGGCGAGAAGAGGGTTCTGCAGCAGCTCGCGGGGAGGGGTGAGGCTGGCGAGGGCGGATTCGGCGCCGGCTCTTTCTTCCGCAAAGGGAACGGCAGGCGCAGGCGCCATCACGAAGCTCGCGCCTCCGATACTCGCCGCCGCCTTCACCTCGGCGTAGAAATCGCTTCCCCAATCCGTCCGGATCGTCACCGGCGGGGTCGTGAACGGGCCGGTGACGGAGGCGCTGGCGGGCAGCGTGACCGTCACGGTGGTGGACCCCAGGAAGTCGTCGAAGAGGAGGTCGTCCTCCCAGAAGTTGACGGTGACCGTGACCTGCTGGCCCCCGGTCACTCCGCCCTGCGCTCCCTGGCGGAGACTGAACGTCGCGGTGATCGTGGCCGTGTTGCTCCCCGCCGCGCCGGGAGTGACGGTGGTGGAGGGGTTCACGACGGATGTGGCGCGGGCAGGGATCGCCCCGGCCATCAAGAGGATAGTCGAGGCCCAGAGGATAAGAGGGCGGCATGAGGATGGCTTCGCGCCGGGGTGGCGCGAACGGTGGAACCGGAAAGCAGCACCGGTCCGACCGGAAAACAGTACGGACATAATCGCTCCTCCTTCATTTTGGATCGCAGCAGTAGAGGGATTGGAATTAATCCATAAAGCCTCCTGTCATAATATTGGGAGGGAGTGCCCGGCGAATGAATTCGCGCGCAACATCGGTACGAAGTCGCCCTCCGGCGACTCCACCCCTAGCCTGTCCTGTACAAAAGACCCGGTAGGAGAGTCCGCGTAGGCGGATTTCGTGCCCCTCCAGGTGCGGTTTCAACCGCCAGATAAACCACCCGACCCTCCCGCAGATCACACCCAACGTTCACAGTTCTTAGATCAGTATGTGAGGACTTCGACCTCCGTGGATGCGAAAAACGAGAGGTCGGGCGTTGCGGCCAAAGGGTGTGAAGACGGGCAATCCGTGACGGCTTGCGTTACACTATTCATGAGATCAACACAGGGGGGCGGTTGAATCCCGCCCCTTCGCTTTCCTCTCCGTATGAGGCTCATGGTAGCCCATCGACTCCCTGAAATCTACCGGTCTGTCGCTCAACGGAGGTAATGCTCCCGTGAAAACCGCTCTTTCCCGGCATTCCGAAGTGGATGCCGGGAACATCTCCTGGACTTCCGGTCCGCGCGGATAGTCAGGAGCCGTGTAGAATTCATCGCGGGAAGCCTTTATAATGAACATGTCAACAAAACCAAGCGAGAGTTTAGCCGCTGCTGCTTCTCAGGATCGGCGCCTAGCTCTCCTTGGAAGGGACCGACTTCTATGATCTGGTGGGGTTGGATCGTTCTCGGGTTCATCCTGCTGGCGGCGGAGATCCTCGCCTTCGGCGGGTTCTATTTCTTCTTTTTCGGGATCGGCGCCCTAATGGTCGGTATGCTGGCCCTGCTGAACGTTGCCGGGCCGGCGTGGATCCAGTGGCTTCTCTTCTCTCTCTTCTCGCTTATGACGATGTTCATGCTCCGCCGGAGGCTGTTGGCGACGACCGTTTCCCCGCTCTCCCGGCCCGACCGCGACGACTTCATCGGCATCTCCGTCCTCGCGGTGGACGATCTCTCTCCGGAGGGAGCCGGTCGGGTGGAGATGCGGGGCACGATCTGGAGCGCCCGGAACATCGGCATCACTCCCATCCTTCGGGGGGAGCGGTGCATGGTGATGGAGGTGGAGGGGCTGACGCTGGGGGTGCGGAAAGACGCCCCCCGGTAGCCGTGGGCAGAGGGGTCCCGTCGTTCCTCAGGGAGTGGAGCGTGATTCTATGGAGGTAAACCAAATGGAATGGCTCGTTACGCTGTTCATCGCGGGCTTCGTGTTCTTCGTCATCTCCAAGACCGCCATCGTGGTGCCCCAGCAAAGCGCCTTCGTGGTGGAGCGGCTGGGGAAGTACAGCAACTCGCTCGGCGCGGGGTTCTACTTCCTGATGCCGTTCATCGATGTGGTGCGCTACAAGCACTCGCTGAAGGAACGCGCCATCGACATCGCCGAGCAGATCTGCATCACCCGTGACAACGTCACGGTGGGGATCGACGGGGTGATCTACCTCAAGGTGCTGAACGCCGAGCGGGCTTCCTACGGCATCGACGATTACGTCTTCGCGATCACCCAGCTCGCCCAGACGACGCTCCGCAGCGAGATCGGCAAGATCGACCTCGATAAGACCTTCGAGGAGCGCACGAACATCAACACCGCCGTCGTCACCGAGTTGGACAAGGCGTCGGACCCGTGGGGGATCAAGGTGCTGCGCTACGAGATCAAGAACATCGCCCCGCCGAAAGACGTGCTCGCCGCGATGGAGAAGCAGATGCGGGCCGAGCGCGAGAAGCGGGCGGTCATCCTGACCAGCGAAGGCGAGCGGGACGCGGCGATCAACAGCGCCGAAGGCCGCAAGCAGCAGGTCATCAAGGCGTCCGAAGCCCGGAAGCAGCAGCAGATCAACGAGGCGGAAGGCGAAGCGCAGGCGATCATGTCCGTGGCGACCGCGACCGCCGAAGGGCTCCGGAGCGTGGCCGAAGCGGTGGCGAAACCGGGCGGGCACGAGGCAATGCAGCTTCGGGTCGCCGAGCAGTACCTCAGCGAGTTCGGGAACCTGGCGAAGGAAGGGACCAGCATGGTGCTCCCCGCCAACCTGACCGACGTGGCCTCCATGGTCGCGATGGCGACGCAGATCATCAAGAAAAACGGGAACGGGGACTCGCCGGGAATCGGAGTGACCCCGATCGAGCGGCCCTTCACGCCGGAAGTCCGGGCCGGTTAAAAAAGGGGATGGAAATGAAGAGAAGAAAGCCTCCCTCCTCCAGGGGAGGCTTTTTTATGTACTATAAATTCCCTCTTGCTTGACTTGAGAAACAGTGGTATCCTGAAGACGCTTCTTGTAAATCCGGCCTACCGTTTAGTAAATCCCAATTGCCATCAGTACGCTAGGCCGGTCCATGGATGGCCAGGAATAGATAAGATGTAATCATGTCATGTGCTTCAGGGAAGAAGCATAGACGCCTTCACGAGTACGGCTCCCCAAGAGGAGCTTTAGAAGGTGTGGAAATGAGATTCTCCTTCCCGTTCTTCAGAAAGACCTGCGAGACCCCGGTGCCTCCATGCCACCCCATCGGCCCGGACCAGGGGGAAGACGTGCGCCGCCTCCGTTCCTACTTCCTTCTCCCGGTGTCCGGCAGTAAGGAAGATCAAAGCCGGAATCCGATCATTCAACGGATCCAGAAGTCGATCCGGAAATCGGAGGATGCCCGGCAGATCAGCGATGTCTACGTCCTGAGCCATGGTTGGCATCGGAACTTCTTCAGCGCGATATCTGCCTATGACCGACTGATGAGCCGTTTCGCGATCCTGCTGCACAGCGGGAGGCTCGAAGCAAACTCGGACTTTCGCCCCCTGTTCATTAACGTCCACTGGCATTCCGATCCCGGAGTGAACGGATGGGTCGACAAGAGCGGGCGCCGACTCAAAGAGAGCTTCATGGAAAATGTGGAGCGACGGTTCGAACGATCTCCTGCCCAGAAGAAATTCAAGGAAGACTTTGAAAAGTTTTACGACCTCTTCTCGGAAATCTCCGCCCCCGCTCAAAAGGGGATGGACATTCAGAAATGGATCGACGAAAAAGCAACGGAATTAACCGACTCGCTGAAAAAATACCCCCTCCGAGACTCCAACAAGAAGGAAACCCTGGCGGACAAAGTATCGGCCGTGTGGACCTGCTACTTTGAAGCGCAGGCTCAAAAAATGCTGGTCGATCAGCGGCAGGTCGGGCGCAGGTTCCTACGGTCAAGAGAGGCAGCCTGGAATTTCGTCAGATTCATCGCCGGGATCGTGGGAACCTCCGCGCTGTTGGGATTACTCCTCGGGGGCAAAATCCCTCTGGGTTCCAGTCTTCTGAACTTGATCGCCGAAGGCTGGGCCTCTACCGTCAGGTTTTATGGAGAGCTTTTCGTACTTCAAACCCCTCTGTGGGATAGGCTGGCTGTGTGGGTGGGGAATGCCGTCCTGCTCTCGCTCCTCGCCCTGGCCGCCACCTGCGTTCTGTTCCTTTCCGGTTTCCAACAGCCCTCAAAGCGGCGGGATTCCTCAGTCGGAGATCGGCCCCGACGGGAAAGTCTGCATGAGGAACAAAGGGAGAAGGAAGATCAAGAGAACTGGCAACAGGAGATGGGTTCGAGGGGTTTACTGCCCCTGACGGCTGTGTGCTGGCTTTACCTGCAGCTCCTCTGTGTTCTTCCTCTCTTGTCGGTCTGCGCGATTACTTATTTTTTGGCCCCGTCCGTCATCTGGGCCGTAAAAAAATTGCCCCGGACCTTTAACCTGATGGATGAGAGGAGGGGGGAGCGAGACGAGGCGCCGGAGGGAACGAAAGGGGGGTGGTTCCTCCTTGGCCTTTCTATAATGGCCCGTACTCCGATCCGCATGACTCGGAAGGCGACGAACGCGGACAGCTTCCTGACCCCTCTCCTGGACTCCATCGATTCTCAGCTGGCGTTCTGGGAGATGCAGCGCAACGGGGTGAAGGCGGCGGAAGAAGCGGCTAACGTGCTCCGGGAGCTTGTCGAAGCGACGCCTGAGCTTCAGGGTAAGGATACTCGATTCCATTTCATCGGTCACAGTTTCGGAGGCCTGGTCGTTTCCAATCTCGCGCGCGAATTGGCCCTCCGGCCCTTCAAAGGAACTATCCAATCGGTATGCCTGCTCCAGGCGGCCATTGCCAGCAATTGGTTCGAGGGGGAGAAGCAAGTCCGGCAGGCAGTCAAGGGGAAGATTGCCAACTTGTATTCCCGGTACGATACGGCCAACGGATTCTATTACCCACTCGCCAATCATGGGAGAATGGCGGCGGGGCACGTCGGCCTCCTTCCTGTCGAAGCCGTTAAATCCGATTATCAGGATGATATGATTCCTGAAATGAGGGGACGCTACGCCACGCTTGTAACGCCCCCTAATCTGGACTTTACGCCTGAGGGTGAACCGATCACCTCTCCGGATGGGAACGCCCGCATCCTCAACCTGGATGCCAGCCGCTTGATCTACGACGGGCCGGTGGCGACGGGCGGAGGCCATGGGGACATCTTCAAAGATGACATAATCTTCCTCGTCTGGTCAGCGACACGAATCGGCGAGCCTCCTCATCGAGCCGGTGTCATCGCTCAGCCGGAATTCGGGACAGAAGATCCGCCCGCTTACAAAGGCCGCTCCCCGTTGGATGGTCCGAAGCCCGTGGGCTCGCTATCGATGGAAGAACCGGAGATAACCGAGAGGATCAATACGGCGGAACCCCCTCTCAAGGGTCTTCCGACCGCCGACAGAGAACCCGATACGGATGCCGAAGAGGTAGCGGAGCCGTAGCACTTCCACTCCAGAGTTAATCAAACCAAAGCAAACAATCGAGCCCCCTTCCATGACCAGGAGGGGGCTCGGTCGTGTTATGCTTCCGCATTGCAGGGCAGGTTATGGAAACTGTGACGTGAAGTAAATCATTCTTGAGGTGTTACCCACGGATTTCATTATCCACCCAAACAGCAGTCCTTCCGTTGATGTCTCTCTAGAAGAACAACCATTTCCATCTGAAGAGACCGGAATTCATCAGATCCACGAAGGGAATATCGATTTGAGTGGAAGCGCCTCATCTGCGAGATCCAGCCGCACTCAGTTTTGCCTGGATGAGCCGCAGGGCGGTGGGGTGGTTGCGGATTTGCGCCCATTTCAGCGCGGTGTACTTGCTGGCGGTGGCCCTGGTGGGATCCGCGCCATGTGCGAGCAGGGTCCGCACCGTCTCGGTGACGGCGGCTTCTCCCGTCTTCGAGCGGGTGGCGCACCGGGCC
>JAHWJO010000482.1 GCA_019348365.1 Armatimonadota bacterium
TCGAAGTTGCAGTACTCCACCCAGTTCCGCATCTCGGCGGGCGTGCCGGACCCCAGGTTCGCGGCGAAGTACGGCTCGGCGTTCAGCGCGCGGCAGAGCGCCATGAACTCGTGGGTGCCGAAATGGTTCGGCTCCTCGGCCATGCCCCAGTGGCGGTTGATCCGCATCGGGCGCTCGTCCACCGGCCCGATCCCGTCCCGCCAGTGGTAATCGTCCGCGAAGCAGCCGCCGGGCCAGCGGAGCACGGGGAGGTTCAACGGCTTCAGCGCGTCCACCACGTCGTTGCGGAGCCCGTTCGTGTTCGGAATGTTGCAGTCGGGCGGGACGCAAATTCCGGGATAGACCAGCTCCCCCAGATGCTCGGTAAAATGCCCGTGCAGGTACGGATTGATCTCCCCGATCGTCTCTTCTGGGATCACCACCACGCGCTGAACGCTATCCATGTCGCCCTCCTGCCCCGATTAAAGTCCCGTGTAAAGTCCCGAGCCGCCCATTATCCCTCCACCGGTTTTTTGCACATCCGTATACCACCGTAAAGCATCCCTGCATTCCCGGCTTCCAAGTGTAGAGTGTAATCGTTGGAGGGGAAGAATCCAATAGAGACGGGAAGCCGGTGTCGCGCATTTCTCTCCCCTGCCCTGTCTCAGGATCGTGCCAGGGGAACCGGGGCCGGGGATGACGTCCTCGGACGGATTTCTGGAACAGGACGGGAACCCATGAAAGCGATGCTTTGCAGAGGGACTCTTGCTATGCTCTTCAGCGTTATGTTGCTCGTGACCGGGCTGCTACCGGCGGTCGCCGCCGGAAAAGCTCCACCGCACATGCTTTCCCTTGAAGGTGACGTCAGCCCGATCCATGACCCGGCGATCCTCCGGGAGGGCGACACCTATTACGTCTTCGCCTCCAACCGGTTCGCGGGGAAGCTGCTCCCGATCTTCTGCTCGCGGGACCTCCGCAATTGGAAGTTCTGCGGGAACGTCTTCGACGCGGTGCCGGAATGGGCGAAGCAGGAGGTCCCCGGCGCATCCGGGATCTGGGCGCCGGACATCTCCTACGTTCGCGGGGAGTACCGCCTTTATTACTCGGTCTCGACGTTCGGCAGCAACCGCTCCGTCATCGGGCTGGCGACGAATAAGACTCTGAATCCGAACCGCCCCGATTACCGGTGGGTGGACCGGGGCAAAGTCATCGAATCCCACCGCGAAGACTTCTGGAACGCCATCGACGCGAACCTGGCCGTGGACGCGAAGGGGGGCTACTGGCTCTCCTGGGGGAGCTTCTGGGGCGGGATCAAGATGCGCCGGCTGGACCCCAAAACCGGAAAAGCGTCCGACAAAGACGCGACCCTCTACGCGCTGGCCCACCGGCCCGACCCCCCGCACGCCCTCGAAGCGCCGTTCATCGTGCGCAAGGGAAAGTACTATTACCTGTTCGTCTCGTTCGACTTCTGCTGCCGGGGCAACGAGAGCACCTACAACATCCGGGTGGGCCGGTCCACGAAGATCACCGGCCCTTATAAAGACAAAGACGGCAAGCCGATGCAGGAGGGCGGGGGGACGCTGCTCCTCGAAGGGACGCCGAGATGGCGGGGACCGGGTCATCCCTCCGTCCTCCTCGGCCCGAAGAATGACCTGCTGGTCTTCCACGCCTACGACGGCACGACCGGCGCCCCGTTCCTGCACATCTCCACGATGACGTGGGAGGACGGCTGGCCGCGCGTCGGCTCACTCCCCGGCGCTGCCCAGAGTCGCAGTCCGAAGCCGCCCTCCGTGAGGCCCGGCGAATGAATTCGTCCGGACCTATGTCACCGCTTCGCCTTCAGCCGCAGGACAGTCACCGAGTAGGCCGGGAACGTGTGGGTGAACGCCGGAGACGGCACGCGGATCGTCTCCTCGCGCGGCGCGACATTCGTCGGCGATGCGAACGAATTCTCTTCCATCGGCCCGGACGCGCGCATCACCAGCGCCGTGCCCCTCTCCGCGACGGCTTCGGCTCCGCGCAACCGCAGGGCAGTCTCCACCGGCTGACCGCCCGCATTCACGACCTTGATGACCGTTTCCCCGGCGCCGCCGTCGGTTCCGGCGACGGCGTGCAGCGTCCGAACCGGGGTGCGGGTGACCTGCTGGACCAACTGGCCGTCGAGGTAGCCTTTGACGGTGTTCCCCTGCACTTCCACTTTGATGTCGTACCAGCGGCCCGTCTCGATCCGGCCCGGCATTCGTACCGGCTCCATGCCGGGAAGCTCCATGCCGTGCTGGGTGTTGTCCCAGCCCCCCAGGTTCCACCAGCTTTTGGTCTGCGCGTCGGGGGTCTGGAACGCGATCAGGAACCCTTCCCGCCCGCCGAGTTTTCGCGCTTTGAGGTTGAGGGTGAAGTCGCCCACGCCGGGGTCCCCCGCCAGCGCCAGAACGTTTTCTTCCAAGGCGTTCTGCCGCAATGCGCCGCCGGCGGATTCCCATTTTCCGCGTGACAACTGCCAGCCCTCCGTCCCGCGAGTGAAATCGCTTTCAAACACGGTGCGGCCGTTCCGGGTGACTCGAATATCCCTGAATTCCGCCTGAGTATTCCAGGTCCCCACGCCGATCTTCCCTTGCGGCTGTTCCACCGCCTGCGGCTCGGCTTCGAGAGTCAGCGGCAGCAGCCGGTCCGCGCGATGACCCGCGAACATCGTCTGTACGTGGTAGGAGGGCGTGCCGTAGATGCGCGATTGATCGAAGACGATGGCGTTTGGGTTCCACGCTTTCCACGACGGGCGGATGAGGAGCGGCGCGTAAGAGGACATCACGACGACATCGCCGTTGCGCTCCAGCCCGGTCATGAAAGCGGCTTCGGCGAGAGCGGCCTGCACGTTGCCGGTCCCGGCTTCGCGCGTGACGGCGTACTCGCCGAAATAGACCTGCGGCCCCGTGCGGTCATAGGTGTCGTAGCGGTTGGCCTGCCGGAGGAAAGTGGCCGGGTTGGCGTACAGGTGCGGGTCGATGATGTCGAGCGGGCGCGAGCGGGGCACGCCGCCCCAATCGCAGGCGATGAGCCGGATATTGGGATAGCGGGCCCTGATCGCGTCGTGGAACAGCGCGTACCGCTCGTTGTAGAGCGGCCCGCCGTTCTCGTTGCCGATCTGGATCATCTTCAGGCCAAACGGTTTGGGGTGGCCGTGCTTCGCGCGCAGCGCGCCCCATTTGCTCGTGACCGGCCCGTTCGCGTATTCGATGGCATCGAGGGCGTCCTGCACGAACGGCCCCATCTTCTCCATCGGGACGTGGTCTTCGTGGGCCATCCCGGCGTTGATGACGAAGAGCGGCTCGGCGCCCAGGTCTTCCGCCATCTGAAGGTACTCGTGGTAGCCCAGCCCGTCCGTCGAGCGGTAACCCCACAGGTTCCAGCGCCCGGGCCGCTCCGCGATGTCGCCGATAGTCTCCTTCCAGCGCCACGCGTCGGACATGCGCTGCCCCTCGACGAAACAGCCGCCGGGAAACCGCAGGAAGGCGGGATTCATGGCGGCAATCGTCCGCATCAGGTCGGCGCGCAGGCCGTTGGGCCGGTTCCTGAACGTCTCTCGCGGGAACAGCGACACCATATCGAGCCAGAGCGTGCCCGGCGCGTTTGCCGACAGCGCCAGGCGCGCCCGGTGATCGGTCGATCCGGGGGTGAGCGTGACGCTGAACTTCTTCCAGTTCCCGCTCAGGCCGCCGATCCGCTTCGATGCGAGGACCTTCCCTTCCCGGCTTTCGAGGGCGGCGGTGAGGGGGCCGCTAAACCCCTCTGCGGCCCGCGCGTAGAAGGAGAGATCGTACCGCTTCCCCCGCTCGACCGACATCCCTCCTTCGGCGTTCTGAAAGGCGGTCATCCAGACCTCCGGCCTCTCGCGGGGACGCTGCGGGACTCCCTTGAACCCCTCGTTCGCCACTCCGACCCGACCGACGCGCG
>JAHWJO010000483.1 GCA_019348365.1 Armatimonadota bacterium
GCATCTTACGGGCGTCTCCTGCACGTTAAACGCGACATTCCGTGTCTACCGTTCGCCACAACCCATGCCGATTCCTCATCGGCGTTACGGCCATTCGCCGTCCGGACCCAGCCGGATGATCCGGCGGAGGATCCGGATCGCATCGGAGGCGTCCACCCGCCCGTCCCCCGGAGGCCCGCCCACAGGGTTGCGCGGCGCGACATCCGCCCGGCGCTTCTGCGAGGCGGTCGGCTGCACCAGCTCCACCGCGATCCGCAGCGTGACGATCACGTCGTTGATATCGACGTTCTTATCGTCCGTCACGTCGCCGTACATCAGGCTCGGGTCCACGCCGAACCGGGCGGCGGCGGCGTTCGCGATCATCCGGATCCGGTGGTTGTTCGAGTCGGCGACGTAGAGGTGGCCCGCGCCGTCAAATGCGATTCCGGCGGGCAGGTGCCACTTCGCTTCTCCGGCCCACTCGTCCAGGTCCGCGCGGGTGAGGGGGTCGGTCTCGGGGTGCCCCGGATCGGGACCGCCGGAGACCGGCTCCAGCGCGCCGTTCTTCACCCGGACGATCCGGTGATTCCCCGTGTCGGCGATGTAGAGGGCGCCGTCCGTGTCCACCGCCACGCCGCGCGGCGCGTTCAGCGGCACGGAAGCCGCCGGTCCTTCGAGGGCGTAGCCCGCCGCGCCGGTCCCCGCCACGGTGGAAATCCTGCCGTCGGGGGACACGCGCTTCACCTTATGGTTGCCCGTATCCGCGATGTAGACCGACCCGTCCGGCCCTGCCGCCACAGCTTCGGGCGCGTTGAGCCGGGCCTGGATCGCCGGGCCGCTGTCTCCGCCGTCCCCGGCTTCGGTCGCCGCGAAGAGGGTGACGCCGGAGCCGTCCTTCACCCAGACCTTCGCAGAATCCCGGTCCGTGATGAAGAGCCGCCCGTCCGGGGCGAGCGCGAGGCCCGCCGGATACGTCAGGCCGCCGGGGACGGCGACCGCATGGAGGAGGCCCTGTGAATCGACCTGCCAGACCCGCCCCTTCTCGCCTTCGGAGAAGTAGTAGACGCCGCCCCTCTGCCCCGCCACGCCCGTCGGTGGGCCGATTTCCGCTTCCAGGGCTCTCGCGCCGTCCGCCGTCGGGCCGTAGCTCGCAGGCAATACGCCCGGACTGCGGCAGGGGTTCGGGTTTGGGCCGCTCTGCGGGATCCCCTTCCCGACGGCGGTGTAGAGGTAATAGGGCTGCCGGGGGAGCGTGTCGCTGCAAGGGGGCTGCATCACGCGGATGCGCCGGTTGCCGTGATCCGCGATAAGCGCGGTGCCGTCCGGCGCGGGCGACACCGCGAGGGGCAGGGTGATCCGGGCGCTCCGTGCGAGGGTGTCGTCGTACAGAGCTTTGCCTATCACCGTCGTGATGTAGAGGTCATCCTGAAAGCCCGCGTTTACGGCCCGCACGCGCCGGGCCACGTCGTCGGTGATGACCAGCCGCTCCACGGAGGGGACGGTGATTCCGTACGGGTGGAAGAAGCTCGCCTGGGTCGGGGAGCCGTTCTCGCCCAGGAAGCCCTCCTGACCGTTTCCCGCGAAGGGGTACACCTTCCCGTCCATCATGTTCCGGGCGAGGATCTCGGGGGTGTATGTCTCATCGAGCAGCATCCGGTTGAGGCGGACCAACCCTTCCCCCTGAGGGTTCTGCTGGATCAATTTCCGTACCTGTTCCGAGAGATTCACCTGAGAGAAACGCTCGGAATCGTAGATGTTCGGCCCTTGGATCACCTCGTTCAGGGCCGTAATAAAAGCGAAGGTGAAGGCGGCGGAAGGATACCCATCGGTATCGTACGCCGCGATCTTCTGCCGCATTTCTTCCGTGAAACGGCTCATCAGGTAGACGGAGACGGGATTCTGGGGATTGCGGAGGGCGGTCACGAATTCGGGTTCATCCTGGATATGAGTATTGATGATCAAGGAGACGCCGTCTTGCAGCACCCGCACCCGAAGGCCGTCGGTGAAGTAGAACGCGCCCAGCTCATCGATCGCCATGCCGGTGGGATTCCGGATCGCAATCTCGGTCGGGTCCCGTCCGTCCTCCAATCGCAGCCCGCCGCCGATGAACGTCGTGATCGTGCCGTCCTTCGCCACCCGTCGGATGCGGTGGTTCTTCGTGTCACTGATGTAGAGGACGTCGTTCTTGTCCACAATGACGGCGGTGGGTTCGTTCAGCTGGGCCTGCGCCGCCGAGCCGCCGTCGCCGCTGAAGCCGGGGACGCCCGTTCCCGCGACCGTCGAGATGTTGCCATTCGCGTCGATCCGGCGGACGCGGTGATCGAGGCGGTCGGCGACGTAGACCACGCCCTTTGAGTCGGCGGCGATCCCTTCAGGGGAGACGAAGCCCGCGCTCAGGGCGGGGCCGCCATCCCCTTTGTAGTGCGGGGTGCCGTCCCCGGCGAGGGTGATGATGAGGTCCCGCCGGGTGGTGGGGTCCTGATAGACTTTGCGGATGCGATGGTTGCCGGTGTCGGCGATGTAGAGCACACCGACGGGCTTGTTGGGATCGACCTCCGGGAACTGGGAGGGATCGTTGACGCGGCTTCCACCCCTCGCGGCGACGCCTTTGGGGCGGTTGAGGCGGGCCTGGCGGGCCGGGCCGCCGTCGCCGCTGAAGCCGGGGAGCCCCGTCCCGGCGATGGGGGCCGTGATGTTCCAGTCGTCGCGGTTGTAGACGATGTGGTTCCCCGTATCGGGGAAATAGATTCCGCCCTCGTCGTCGGAAGCGGCCAGCCCCGGCGACACCAGGTTCATATCGTTGTGGCTGGGGCCCTGAATGCCGTAACCGGCGACGGTTGTGACGAATCCGGGCGAGGGGGCGGCGAAAGCGGGGAGCGCCGAGATAAAGCCCAGCAGGAGCGCGGTGAAACCCGGCAGCCTCTTGCTGTTCCGGCAGAAGCGGTGAGACAACGAACTTCCTCTCTCGTATCAATCAGGTAGATCAGGACGGGTGATCGGCAAGGTCCAGGGGACGGCGAAATCTCCGACGGCCATCGGAGGTTTCCCCCTCCTCTTATATTACACCCGGAACTTTCGTTTTTGTGAAGCGATCCTACAAAAGAGACGGATCACTTCATATATTTTCAGTGAAAGTCCCCTGCCTCCTGTCCTGTCGGCCCCTCCGAAATCCGGTTCGATGGCCCCGCTCGACGGCGCTCCGGAGTATCATAGAGTTATGAGCGACGATTCCCAGACCGCCCTTCCCCCCTCCAATGACGGCGTTGCCGCGCTGACCGCCCGCATCCGCGAGCGGGCGATGGCGCTCGGCTTCGACCGGGTGGGGTTCGCCCCGGCGGTCCCGCCCGTGCACGGGCATCGCCTGGACGAGTGGCTGGAGGCTGGGATGGCGGGGGAGATGGCCTGGCTGGAGCGGAACGCCGAGAAGCGGAAGGACCCGGACCTCGTCCTCCCCGGCGTGAAGAGTATCGTGGCCGTCGCGATGAACTACGCCGTAGACGCGCCGCCGGAAGCGGAGCCGGGCGCGTTGCCGAGAGGTCGGGTCGCCCGGTACGCCTGGGGCGACGACTACCACGACGTGCTGCTGGACCGGCTGAAGCAGCTTCAGGAGGGCATCGAGGAACTTTCCGGCGGGCGCGCATACGTGGACACCGGCCCGGTGCTGGAGCGGGAGGCCGCCGCGAACGCCGGGGTGGGGTGGGTCGGGAAGAACACGAACCTGATCCACCGGGGCACGGGCTCGTGGCTGCTGCTCGGCGAGATCCTCACGACGGCGGAGCTGGAGTACGACGCGCCGACCCGGAACCTCTGCGGGAGCTGCACCCGATGCATCGACGCCTGCCCGACTGACGCCATCGTGGAGCCGTACAAAGTGGATTCCCGCAAGTGCATCTCCTATCTCACCATCGAGCAGAAAGGGAGCATCCCGGAAGCGATGCGGCCGGGT
>JAHWJO010000484.1 GCA_019348365.1 Armatimonadota bacterium
CCCTTACCACAACCACCAGTTCGCCGACCGCTCCTTCTTCATCGTGAACCCGCTCGGGACGCAGTTCGCGCGTCTGGGCGGCGGGCGCGCCACCAAGCTGGAATGGGAGGGCGAATGGAAGTCCGCCGCCCGGATCGTCGCCGATGGGTGGACGGCGGAGCTGGCGGTCCCCTGGAGGATCCTGAACTACCCGAACCGGAAAGGCCCGACGGAGGTCGGCATCAACTTCGACCGGTACCAAGCGCGTACCCGGATCAGCTCCTGGTGGTCGAACGTCGGCCAGCCGGAGCGCAACGAGCTCGACGGCCACTGGAAAGGGGTGGAGCTCCCCGCCTTCCGCCCGCAGTTTTCGGCGCTCCCCTACGTCTCCCCCGGCTGGGGCGAAGACGGGGGAGAGACGCTCCATTCCGGCCTCGACCTGCGCTACACCCTCTCCCCGATGATGACGCTCGTCGGGACGATCAACCCCGATTTCCGCAACGTGGAGAGCGCGGTCGAAGGGATCGACTTCTCCTACGGCGAGCGGTTCGTGCCGGACCGGCGGCCCTTCTTCCAGGAAGGCTCCGAAATATACGGGATCGGGGGAGCGGCGGGACGCTACTTCCACAGCGGGCGCATCCCGGACTTCGATACGGGCCTCAACCTCTACGGCCGGGTGACGGAGCGGGACACCATCGGGACCCTCGCCGCCCTCAACTTCGGCACGCGGGCGGACTGGATCATGCGGGGCCGCCACGAGTTCGGCCCGGCCTCCACCGCCGACGTCGCGTTCATCAACCGGGACGGCGAGCGGGGGAAGGACAGGGACGGCAACCCGATCATGGGAAGCAACCGGGTGCTGGTGCTCCGGCAGGGCGCCTCCAATCGGCGCTGGAGCATGGGCGCCAATTGGGCGACCTCGTGGGTGGACGGGCAGCCGAAGGGGAGCGCGGGGAACTCCACCTTCGCCTACAGCACGTCCCGCTGGTACGCTCACCTCAACCCCCGCTTCGTGCGCCCGGAGTTCACCGACGATCTCGGTTACATCCCGTTCAAGGGGTTCAAGGGGATCGGCGGACTGGCGTACTATCGCCGGGAGTGGCGGTCCGGCCCGCTCGTCAGCTTCAACGCCGGCGTGGACACGAACGATGACCGGCACACCGACGGGAGCCTCTTCCGCCGGCAGCGGGCGGTCTTTACCGGAATGAGGACCCGCAGCGATTACTTCATCGGCGCGGGCTGGCGCGGGGGCCGCTTCAACGAGTTCGACGACAGCGTCTTCAACCTCAACCTGGGGGCGCGCGCTTCCAACCCGTTTCACAATTACGGGATCGGTTTTTCGTGGGGCCGCGAGGGGGGCGAGCGCACGACCTTCCTCACCCCCTATGTGACGTGGCGGTTCGGGGAGAAGCTGACGCTGGGCCTCTCCTCGGCGATCCTGAACCGCAGCGAAAGCCGGCAGCAGCATATCTTTACCTTCAACCACGATTTTTCGCCGGGCCGGGGGATCGGCGGGCGGATCATCGCGCAGACGGGCGGCACGGGCGGGTACCTCTCGTTCCGGCGGTCGGGCTACGGCGGCGTGGAGAGCTACGTCATCCTCGGCGACCCCAACGCCAAGAAATTCCGGCAACGCATCGTGATGAAGACGGTCTGGCCGCTTTAACCCCAGGGATCAGGGGTCAGGGATCGGGGATCGGTGAGGCTTCGGGTTAACGGTATAGACTCTGTCAAGCCGAAAACTTCCCTGACCCCCGACCCCTGATCCCCGATCCCTGTCCCTACTTTCCGACGCAGAATCGCTGGAAGATTTCGGTGATCACGTCTTCGGTGACGGATTCGCCGGTGACTTCCGCGAGTCGTTCCGCCGCCGCTTTCACGTCATTGCCCACGAGGTCGAGGGGCAGGCCGCCCGTCACCGTCGCCCGCGCCTCCTCTAATGACTCCGCCGCCGCATCGAGGGCCGCGCGGTGCCGCACGTTGCTCACGTACACCTGTGCGGGCTCGATCCCGCCGCCGAGCGCCGTCGCTTTGATCCGCTCCTCCAACTCCGGCAGTCCGGCTCCGGTGGAGAGGGAGGTTTCCAGGGCATCCGCCGGGGGGAAGCCGTCGAGGTGAACGTTGAGGTCTTCCGGAGTCCAGGCGGGGGGGAGGTCGGCTTGGTTCAGCACGACGAGGAGCCGTTTCCCCCTTACCGTCGCCCAGGCGTCCCGGTCTTCGGCATCGAGGGGGCGGGAGCGGTCGAGGACGAGGAGGACGAGGTCGGCATCCTGAAGGGCCTCCTTCGCGCGGCCCACGCCGATCCGCTCCACCACGTCCTCGGTGGCGCGGAGGCCCGCCGTGTCCACGAGACGCAGGGGGATCCCGCCGAGCGTGAGCGATTCTTCGAGGAGGTCGCGGGTGGTGCCGGGCACTTCGGTGACGATGGCGCGGGCGTCCCGCAGCAGCGCGTTCATCAGGCTGCTCTTGCCGACGTTCGGCTTTCCCGCAATCGCCACGCCGATCCCCTCGCGGTAGACCCGCCCCGCCTCCGCCGTGTCGAGGAGCCGCCGGATCTCTTCCAACGCCGCGTCAATCGCGCCGAGAGTGACGCCGGTTACCGGCTCCTCCACATCGTCGGGGAAATCAATCGTCGCTTCGATGTGGGCCATGAGTTCGAGGAGGTGGTGGCGGACGGTCTTCAGGCGGTCGGAGAGGCGGCCTTCCAGCTGCCCGATGGCGACGCGGAGCCCGGCCTGGCTCTTGGCGCGGATGGTGTCGATGACGGCTTCGGCCTGTGCGAGGTCGATCTTGCCGTTGAGAAAGGCGCGCTCGGTGAACTCGCCGGGGCGGGCGAGCCGTGCCCCGTGGGAGACGCACAGCTCCAGCACCCGCCGCGTGACGACGATGCCGCCGTGCCCGCTGATCTCGGCGGTGTCCTCGCCGGTGTAGCTGTGGGGGGCACGAAAGAGGGTGAGAAGGACCTGATCGACGGGAGCGTTCGTGGCAGGGTCCACGATCCGGCCCAGCGTGGGGCGGTGGGAGGGGAGTTCGGATGCGGGCGCGGCCCCCCGGAAGAGGCGCTCCGCCACGGTGAAGGCCGCCGGGCCACTCACCCGCACGATACCGATCCCCCCTTCCCCCAAGGGTGTCGAGATCGCCGCGATGGTATCGGAGAGCAGGAGAGTCATATCACAAGCAGTTTACCAGAACTGCCACCAAGGCTTAAGCCGGTGTGGGTTTGGTTCCTTTGATGCATGCGCTGTTGAAGTAGTTTCAACGTCCGATTCATCCAGTTCGTATAACAGGAATTCTTGAACTCGCTCGAAACCGTCAGATAACGTCGCTAGAAATGTGGGTTAAGGGAGCGGGAACGGACAACCGATCCATAAAGTGAGGAGAGGTGAATTGTACCCAGGAGAACCCCGATGACCGCCCCTCAGATCACGGCAACAGCTATAACCGCGGATGAAGCGGAAGAGATCGTCCGTCAGGACCTGCAAACGCACATTCGTGAGGGGATGAAGGCGCTGATCGAGCAGATCCCCGTAGAGCAGATCCTCGTAGAGGAGATGACCGAACACATCGGAACGGGCCCGCGTGAGCGAACCCCCTCCCGGAAAGGAGAGCGCAACGTGCTGGCCCATGCGCCCGCCAAAGACCGGACGGCAGGAGAATCGTTTCCCAAAAGGAGAAGCGGTTCCCCAAAGCGGTGGAGACCTTCCGTCGAGGGATCGAAGCGGCGCTGACGTTCCTGGACTTCCCCAGATCTCCCCAGCAGTCACCACCGGTACCTCAAGAGCACGAACGTCCTGGAGCGGCTGATCCGGGAACTCAAGCGGCGGACGCAGGTGGTGTGGGTCTTCCCCAACGAGGCCTCCTGCCTGCGGCTGGTGAGTGCAGTGGCGATGGAGATCAGCGAGGAATGGGAGAAGGGAAAAGCCTATCTCACCTTCCCGTGAA
>JAHWJO010000485.1 GCA_019348365.1 Armatimonadota bacterium
GAGTGCTGGGGAGCGCCACACGGGAATCGGATGTTCTCACTGAAACCTAACAGGGGTGGATCATCGCGCGACGAAGTGGAGCCGGTTAACCCGGATAAAGCGGTAAGAATGAAGAGGTAAAAAGAAGAAACGGAGCAAGGAATTCCCTCCGGGATTTCCGGCGCTACCCCGACAGGTCATTCCGACTGACGAGCTGCATGAGACGCATCAGCGCCGGGGGGAATTGCGGGCGGCGTTCCAGCGCCCGCGTGTAATTGAGGATCGCATCGTCGTAATCGCCATCGATTTCGAATCCGTAACCCAGGTGATAAAAAACTTGCGCCACATTCAGGTTGACTTCGCGGACCTCTGAAGAGTTCATGGTCTTCTCCTCTACATGGAAACAGATTCCCCTTTCACGCGTTCGTCTCTTTTACTCTTCTTTACATGAAAGTGGATTCTATGGGAGATTTGTGCAATTGTCTTCCTCCGGGGAGAGATGGTGGAACAGGAGGATCAGAGGAAATCACAACGATTGTCGGCGATTCGGACAACTTCGCACAGGGTGACGGAGCGGGCCAGCGCGAGGAAAATTTTAGGAAGAGGAACGAGAGGGAAGACCTTCAATGAAAGGATGTAAGGGTAAGGGAAGGCGAAGAAGGAACCGGCCTCTCCTTCGATAGAAAGCAAAAACTGGCGGGAAATGTTACGATAGATCAGAACCGATGGGAAGCGCCGATCACGAGCGATGGGCCACAATTTACATGTAAAAACGAGGGATAGATACCCCACTATGGGAGATTCTCCGCCGTGTATCACGGGAATGGAAAGGCCATGACGATATGGACACCGATAAACCTCAGCCCGAGGCCTGTTACAAGTGCCAGTCTCCCCTGCTGGATTCGCAGTTTTGTCCCCGTTGCCGCCGGAGCCAGTTCGTCGATTGCACACAATGCCGGTTTCATTACCATAAGCAATATTTAGAATGTCCGCAATGTGGCACGAAACGCCCTCAATCGCATAAGCCGCAGAAGCGGTCCCGGTCGCGCATACAGATCGGACTCCCGGTCTTTCATGGACCGGCATGGCTCCCCCTGCGCTTCCTGACTCTGGGAGCGTACCGGCGCTGCTGGCGCTGTCGCAAATGGCAGCCGTTCTATTTCTTTGCGACCGACAAGCACAGTACCGAGGACGCCATTACATGTCGGAAATGCCGAATCAGACGTCCGCCCAGCCTGAAGCAGTAGATAAATTATCTAAAAGTTCGCGAAAAAAACGAGCTTATAAGGTCGCGATCCGTAGTCGGATTCCTCTCAATCCGTAATAATCCATCGTGGGCGGGCCGGAGGAATCGGCGGCCGCATCGCTAATAGGGATATACTTGCGATGCTCCTGCGCCTGGGTCGGGAATAATGCGCTTGGACCCGAACCGGATCACGCTCCCGGAGATTGCCCTGGCCCGGCAATAATAAGGTACGCTCTGCCGGGGATGATCGCCGTCATCCCTTTCATCAGGCTCATTAAACACGATTTGTCTCTATACCCGGAGGTTTTCTTTTGATACGTCGTCATGCCCCATGGGTGTTAACCGGAGCCGGCCTGTGCGTCCTCTCTTCCTCGGTTCTGGCGGCCCTTTCCACGGGTACGATCGTTCGCATCACGGACGGCCGATACACCATCGACGCGGGCAAGTCCGACGGCTTGAGCCTGGGCCAGGAATTGACGGTCCTCAAGAACGGGGAAGCGATCGGTAAGTTGAAGCTGGTCTCGCTCCGGGAGCATGATTCCGATTCGACGTTGCTGAGCGTCTCACCGGGGGTCGTGATCCGGGTCGGGGATACGGTGACTTACGAGCCGGGCGCCGCTCCCCCGCCGACCCCGGAGCCCCCCACCCCGGAACCTCCCGTGCCAAATCCGCCCACGCCGGAACCTCCAGCGCCGGAACCGCCCACTCCAGTGCCTCCCACTCCGGAGCCGCCTGCACCCGTGGAGCCCATGGACCCGGTGGAACCGGACGTGACCCCCCCGGCCCCCATCGAAACTCCTCCCGTCGTGCCGGTCCCGACGCCGACTCTCCCGCAGGACGTGACGATCATCGATCTCCGAGGCGGCGGCCCGGTACAGCTCCTCCCTCCCACCGAGGAGACCGGGCGGATCGTCGAAGCGCTGGTCGAGCAGGGGTTTGAAAACGTCGTCGTCCGGCCCACCGCGGCGGAGGGACTCTATATCGAGTTTGAAAACCGCCGCTATCGCTGGGAAGTCGAAGGGCTCGGCAACGTGATGCGGACGGTCACCCGCATCGAACCGGAGGCCGTACGGGTCACCTTCGTGGGAAAACATCGAGGCGTCCCGCTCTATCAGGTGGAGGTGACGGCGGACGAATTCCGCCGGTTCCTGGCGGGAGAGATCAGCGACTCCGAATTCCGGGAGCGAATGGAAGTGACCTGGCCCGACACCCGGGGCCACGGAGGCGCCAATCCGAGCTATCGCCGCGTGGATGCGACGCTGGGTTACGGCCTGCGTATGGATTTAACGTCCACGATTTTCAGGCCGCCCTCCGATCCTCAGCTGCTGCTTCGATTGGGGCTGGAGTCCGATCTGTTCAAGGGGTTCCGCGCGCGCTTCCGGGAGTGGATCCCCTTAAATGAAGCCAGCGCCTTCTCGGAGCAGCCCTCAGTGGCAGAGGCGCAGGCCAGCTACCTGCATAAGTTCAGCCGTCGCCTCTACGGGCATGTGGCGGCGGGGACCTTTCAGCAGGGCCTTTCCGCCCTCCGGGGCGAAGCGACCTACTTCGTCTCTCCCGGCATGATCCTGAACGGGCAGATCGGGCGGGTCGGAACCGGTCTGGGGAACCTCCGGAATACCTCCTATCTCGGCACGATCCGGCGTAATCTCCCCAACGCCGATGCGTCGTTGTATACCACCTTTGGCAAATACATTTACGGGGACCGGGGGCGCACCCTGGGTCTCGTCACCCGTTTCCGGGAGCGGGAGTACGAATTCGCCTACGCCAAGACGAATGCCGACAACAACCTCTCCTTCACGATCCGCTGGCCCATCGGGAATTCGACCTATCCCCGGCCCAAAGCGTTGCGATTCCGGCGGGAGCCTCAGTTCCGCTTCACATACTTCAGTGAATCGGGTGCGGTCGCCGCGCGTCTGCCTTCGGAAGGGTTCGCCGACAACTGGCAGGTGGCCGATATGCCGGGCACCCTCCCGCATTACGTCAGTTTCCTGAAAGATCCGGACGAGGCAGCCGAATCGCCCCGTCTTCAGGAGCGGGTCCGGGACGTTCCGCTCTCCCGGTATATCGGCACCTCGCTGTCCGGCAGCACGGGGCTCTGGTTCGTGCCCGCCGCCGAAGCCATCCCCTACGGCTACTGGACCCTGGGGGCCAACTGGGTCGATAGGCGATACCGTACCCCTGATCCTATATTGACCAATCGTGGGACGGTCGCGCAGTACTTCACCTTCGGCGCCCTGCCTCGTCTGGAGCTGACCCTTCGGATCACCAACCTGAGCGGGAAGCTCGGCGCACAAAAATACTTTATTCCGAACGGGGGAGCCGCCTCAAGGGGGTACAATATCGATCGGATGGTCAGCGCCCAGTATGAGCTCTGGAGCGAGAAGGGCGGACGTCCCGCCGCCTTGATCGGCGGGCAGGATTTTCTGGGGGATTTTGAAGACCTTTCAACTGCCGTGGTGTACAAAGCCTATTACGCCATGCTGCGCAAGCAGATCGGCGGTTTCGGAGTCCATGCCGGACTGGGCACCGACACGCTAAAAGGGGTGCTGCGGGGGGTGGATCGTTCGATAAATGATAGGCTGCGCTTGATGTTGGATCATCAGCGAGGGAATACGACCGCCGGGCTGCGACTGGAAGCCATCCAGAACGTGCGGCTCGATCTCTACGCGCCGGGGTTGAACACTTTCGGCGCGG
>JAHWJO010000486.1 GCA_019348365.1 Armatimonadota bacterium
CGCGGCTACAACGGCACAAAGCATGTCCTGAGCGTAGTCGAATGGATCGGCCTGCGCCGACTTCAACTCTCTCACCTATCCGCAAATCTTCGGTAAAGCCCTACATAACTGCGCTGAGAGAGACCCGGGGATTCAAATTGTGACTGCGCGACTACGAGTAAGAAAACTTCCCTGTGAGCTTTCCTCTTCGTTGTTCCTTTTCCCCCGGACGCTTATAATACAGGTACATCGCGGGCCTTCCGTATCGTACGCGGAGTTATGGGCTCCGAGTTTAAGACACTTCACCCCTCAAGTGCAGGAACCCTGAGGCCTGTACTCCCTTACCGCATGCCGCCGGACACCTTTAGTATCGTGCCGACGCATCGGATCCTCCGAGCAGACCGTGCCTACAAACCCTATCGTACCCTCCTATACCGTCCTCATTATCGTTTTCATCCTCCTCTTCCTCGGCTTTCTCTATTTCCTCCGAAGACGCTCCCGCGCCTCCCGGATCGCCGTGCCGCAAGCCGCCGCCTCCGCCCGACAGTCGATGCGCGCGGTGAAACAGATCCTCGTCCCGACGGCGGGCACCGAGTACTCCGAACGCGCGGTGGAGCTGGCGTGCCGGATGGGTGAGGACCAGCAAGCGAAAATTCACCTGATGCACGTCATCGTCATCCCGCGCTCCCAGCCGATCGGGACGCCGCAGCCGGAAGAGGAGGGTAAAGCGAAAGAGGCCCTGAACCGGGCGCGGTCCATCGTGCAATCGCATGGGCTGGAGAGCGAAACCTGGGTGGAACGCGCGCGGACCGCCGGGGAAGGCATCCTCGTGCGGGCGAAAGCGCTGGCGCCGGATGTGATCGTGGTCGGGATGCGGCCCGCCTACGACCCCGGCGCATCGCTGCTGGACCGGACGACTCACGCCATTCTCCGGGAAGCCCCCTGCGAGATCATCATCGACATGATGCCTGACGGGCGCGAACAGTAGGTAGTGGTCAGTGGGATTATAGTGGAGCCGATTGTTATGGGAGGAGGATCCCATGGGGATGCGGGGGCGGGAGGGAGAGGCAGCCGGGGCCTCGCTGGAAGAGGTGCAGGAAGTCCATGCAATTCTGCTCCGCACCTACGATGTGGACAAGACGGAGATGTACGACGACCCCCCGCTCGACAGCCTCGTGCGGACCATCCTCTCTCAGAATACGAACGACCGGAACCGGGACAAAGCCTTCGCGCGGCTGAAAGAGCAATGGGGGTTATGGGACGAGGTCGCGGATGCGCCGTATGAAGCGGTCGCCGAAGCGATCCGCTCCAGCAATCATGCCCCCACGAAGGCTGGACGCATCCAGGCGATCCTGCGCCAGTTGCGGGAGGAGCAGGGAGGCCGGGCCACCCTCGATTTCCTCCGGGAGATGTCGACGGAAGACGCATCGGCGTACCTGCTGTCGATGGAGGGGGTGGGCAAGAAGACCGCCGCGTGCGTGCTGATGTTCTCCCTGGACCGCCCGGTGATGCCGGTGGACACGCACATCCACCGGGTCGCGCAGCGGCTGGCCTGGATCGGCCCGAAGGTGGGCAAAGACGCCGCGCATGACCTCCTGGCGGAGATCGTGCCGCCGGAGATGCGGGCCAAGCTCCACATCAACTTCTGGGAGCACGGGCGAGTGGTCTGCCGCCCGATCCCCAAATGCGCGATGTGTACCATCTACCGGTACTGCCGCTACGACGCGAAGACCGCGCCCGAACCGACCGAAGAGGAAGCCCGCGAGCGGCTTCAGGAAGTGAAAGACGTGCAGCTGGCGTTTTAAAGTTTCCCCGTTTCTTTTCAAAACTCACGCGTCCTATTTGGCGGAACCTGTTTTCCTGAGCATCAGCGAAGGTTCTGCGCCTGGGCCATGGCTTTCACCGGAACTCTATTACGTGTGCGGGACCGGGGACGAAAGGTGTTCTGGAAGAGGGGGCTTACTCCTGAATCAACAGCACCCAATCTCGATCATCCGGCGCAGTGTAGCTCCCATCCGATTCAGGCGAGGCCGGGGAACGGACGCCGGTACGGGGATCGAACCAGGCGGCGTTCACCCGCTTCGGCAGCAGGCTGGCCTTCAGGGAAAGCTCACCGCCGGTCGGAAGATAGAACACCGAGACTTTCGCGTCCTCCGATTGGGAGGCGGCGATATGGCGGAAGGGGTCATCCTCCCCCGGCTGTCTCGACAGCAGATCCTGCCGGGGACGCAGCTTCCACCAGGAGAGCGAGGTGAAGAATTCCGCCATCACCTTCATATCGCGGCTGCCGGGGAGGTCCATCGCCTCGTGCCACGGCTTCGCCACGCCGGTGTAAGGGTGATCGGTCGGCGGCTCTCCGGGTTTGGAGTGCCAGCTCCAGACCCCGTGCGCGCCGTAGGTGAGGCCCGCCGTCGGCGCGTTGAGCAGGCTCCAGTAGGCCGCGCGCCGGATGTTGTAAGCGGAGTGCGGCTGTTTCGACTGGTAGCCGAAATGGTCCTCGTACGGCGGCTCCAGGTTGATGACGGGCCGCGCCGGTCCTTCCTTCCACGCCTGCGCCGGGGGGCCGGAGTGGAGCCAGCTCACGGTGCGCGCGTCGTCGCCATGGCCGCTCTGATACCCGTAGTAGCCGATCCATGACTCGTTTTTGAACCCGTCGAAGGGCCACTGCATCCCCTGCGGGTGGAGCGTGACCGGCGCGTGTTCCCGCCCATCGAAGACCGCCCGCCCGATCCGCTTCCATTTCTCCGCGTTCTCGTCCACGTATTTATCGTCCCCCGGCAGGATCCACGCAACGTGGTGCGCCCCGTACCGGGCCAGCAGATACCGCGCGAGCCGGATCGCCTGGTCTTCGGGGAGGAACCGTCCGGGGTCGTTCGGGCCGATGCTCCAGAGCATGACAGGGATCGCCAGCAGCCCGTGGGCGTTGATCGCGTTGACCCGCTCGTCCATCCGCCGGAAGTACTCGGGGACGATCCGCATCTCCTCCTGCCCGGTGTAGGAGGGATGACCGTTCTCGTCGGTGGGGGCCGTGCGCCACGGGGCGGTGAGGACGAACTGGATGCCGGTGAACTTCTTTTGCACCCGGTCGTCCAGAAACCGGTCCCAATCCCCTTTCGCGGCGAGCTGGGGGCCGGTCCAGACCGTGTCTCCCAGCCAGAAGAACGGCGTGCCGTCCGCATGCTCGAAAGAGCGTCCGTCGCGGGAGACCCGAAGGGGGCCGTGCTGGAGGAACCGGTCATCGGTGGGAACGCGGCGGCAGGAGAAGGTCCCGGTCACGCCGTCCAGGCCGGGGGAGTCGGATTCCGAGCGGTACGACCACTCGCCCTCTTCGTCCGGCATGAAGCGTACCCCCCACGACGTTCCGCCGTCCCAGTACCCGGAAACCGTGTGGTTTTTCTCTTTCGGGGAGGTGAGCCGGACGGTGACTTCTGCATGGTGCGGGGTGCCGTCCTGAGCCGCGAAGGTACGGCCCCAGCGGCCGTAGAGGGGCGCGGCTTCCGAATCGGAGACCGCCGCGAGGGCGAAGACGAGGCAGAGGGCGAGGGCGATCAGCAACAGTTCCTCCATTTCACGGACGGGAGTTCGAGTTGTTTCAAGACTTGTACCCGGCGATTAAAACCGCGGCAACAAGAGCGCAAAGTCGGCCTGCGCCGACTTCAGGCCCAACGGATACTATCAGCCGGGAAGTTCCGGCATGGGTGAATTCGTGCCGTTGTAGTCGCGATTTATGATCCGCTAGTGGTTCAAGTGCGGAGGGGGCTCAAAGCGGGAGGAATCGATCCATGAACGGCTTCAGCTCCCCTCCCCGACACGGGGAGGGGCCGGGGGAGAGGTCCACCCCTTCCGCAAACCGAGAGCCTCTTTCCCAGCGAATCCACTACTATATCACCACTAAAGTTTTGAAGGAACTCCCTTCCGAGGCTAAACTGGTCTGTG
>JAHWJO010000487.1 GCA_019348365.1 Armatimonadota bacterium
CGATGCCGTGGCGGTTGTAGCCGGAGCCCAGGCGGTGCAGAAAGCTGCCGGTGTAGCACCCCACGTCCAGCACCGATGCGCCGGGCTGGAGGCAAGGCTTCAACCGTTCGAGGTGATCGCTCCAGTCCCGCCCCGAAGCTTCCCAGTGGGTCTCTTCGTTCTGCCGGTACAGGGCGAGGACGAGTTCCATGGAGTACTGGGGGTCGGTCCAGCGGAAGCCGCAGGCGGCGCACTCCACCAGCTCGATGCGGCCCAGCTGCCGAACGAGATCGGAGGCATCGCTGTCCGCGACCAGGGCGTTGGACCCGTAGCGGACCGGCCCCAGGGGAAGCCGTTCCGTGTGATCGCATGCGGGACAACGATCCGTAGTAAAGCGTAGGGTTGAAGTCGAAGCAGGGTAAGAAGTCATGCGCGCGTCAGGGTCGCCGCCGGGGACGGCGAGAGATCGAGGGGGAGGCAAGAATAAGCGGCTTGGATCGGAGGCCGGATTTATTATACAGTTCTTCGGGAGGGCGCGCGATCACTCCTGCCCTCTCCTTCACACGATTATAGAACATAGCCGGCACATTGTGCAGCGTTGCGCCTTTTTTGGAATAGTGAGGGCGCGGGCGTTGCGATAGGAAAGGGATACCCATGGCTCTCGAACGACTCGGCGCCGTCACGTTCAAAGGCGCACCCATGACGCTGGTGGGACCGGAACTCCAGGTGGGGGACGACGCCCCGAATTTCAACGTCATCTCCTCCGACCTCTCGCAGGTGAACCTCCATTCGGATGAAGGCCGGGTGCGGCTGGTGATCGCCGTGCCCTCGCTCGACACGCCCGTCTGTTCCCTGGAAACGAAGACGTTTTCCGGCCATGTGAAGGACCTCCCGGAGAATTCCGTCGTGTACGTCGTGAGCGCGGACCTTCCCTTTGCCCAGAAACGGTTCTGCGCAACCGAGGGCATCGAGAACGTGAAGACCCTCTCCGATCACCGGGAGATGTCGTTTGCGACCAACTACGGGGTGCTCATCAAGGAGCTTCAACTGCTGGCCCGGAGCGTGTTCGTGATCGACCCGCAGAATAAAATCTCTTATAAGCAGATCGTCGGCGAGATCACCAGCGAGCCCGACTACCATGCGGCCCTCTCAGCGACCCAGGCGGCGGCGAACCGCTAATCGCCGGGCCGACGACAATCCGCAGACTACTCGATAGCCCCAAAGTTAAGGGGAGAGCGGAACCGGAGTCGCGCCGTTTCTGCGGGGGTCCAGCGTCATGGCGGGAGCGGATGTGTTCAGCGCCGCCTTGCGCGCGATCCATTGAACGTCGGCGTGGGTGACACGCCCGTCTCCGAACGGAAACCCGTCGCGGGTCATCTCCAGACGAGGGAGGTCCGGGAGATTCAATCGGCGCAGCTCGTCCGTCCAGGCCGCGACCATGTCCCCCGAAAGTTCGGTTCCGGGGACACCACGAACATCGGCGAGCAGGCGGCGTACGGGCGAGGGCGCCAGCCCGATCAAATGGGGCGAATCGAGGGGAGCCGGGGCGAAGGGGAGATTCAGGCCGTTCGCCCACCGGAACGCGAGGTCGGCATCCTCTCCCGTCACCCGCCCGTCCAGGTTGGCATCCCCGTACGGCAGCAGCAGCGCGGAGATCGTGAGGGCTTTCGACTCGTCCCGGCTGTGGCGCGCGGTAACGGCGATTCGCAACGCGGTCATCATCCTCATGCTCGCTTCGGCGGGAGTGTAGATGCCCAGCGTGCCGTCGGCATTCCCGGCCTCCACCGTTCCGAGGAGCTCCTTCGGGGCGGACGCGCCGTCCAGGGTGGTGGCCGATACGCTCCATATCAGGGGAGAGTCGCCGATTCCCGCCGCTTCCACTCGGAAGGCGTAACTCCGGTTGCCGACTGTGCGTCCGTCGTTCGGGAAACCGGATTCGACTGAAGGGGTGGCGAGATCGTCGCCGGAGGTGGGGACGAGGAGGGGGCCGGATTGTCCAGGGTCATGGTAGGCGGTGTTCGGGCCTTCTTTCAGCGCGACCGGCGGTACGACTCGTATCACTCCCGCCTTCGTCGTCACCGTCACCGATTCGCTTCGGGCATCGCTGAATTCACCCTCGGTGAGGACGACTTCGTAGGCGGTTCCCTGGGGCACGGAGGGAGGGAGCGACACCGACACGCGGGCGATCTCCAGAGCATCGCCGTTCAAGCCATCCGTTGTCTGGAGGGGAGCGCCAGACGGGAGAAAGAAGAGTCCTTCGGCTTCCTGATCGGATACGGAGCGAGACTTCAGGGGGAAAGCGGGGAGGGAGCGGCATGGCTCGCAACCCGTTCCCGCTGCCGCCAGCGCCGCGCCGGGCTGAAGAGCGAGGATTTTCGGCAGGGGCAGGCCTGATGCGGCGGTGAGGGTGACCCGAAACGAGCCGACGGTGAGTTGACGGGCGCCGCTGAGGTAGATCGGAAGGGTGACCGTTCCCCCCGGCTCCCCAGTCGTCAGGGGGGCCGGGTAGAGTTCCTCGCCCTGCGCCGTTGGGAGGGCGAGAAGAAGCAGGGCAAAGGGCATGAGGAGCGGAAACCGCTTCAACGCCCGATGCAATCTGATCTTTAATGTATGTGAATGACGGTCCACCCGTGCAGCGACTTCCTTTCACCTTCGTTATCCCTGCTTTTGAACTTTCTTCTCCACCGGGGTCACCGGTACGGTGTTCGCCTCATCGTCCGCAAAATCGGGATTCCGAATCGATACGGTGTAGACCGCCGTCGGGGGAACCGGTCCCAACGGCTTGACGATGAGTCGAATGAGTTCACCATACCCCTGCACCGGCGCGAGCTGCGCGACCGAGAAAGCCACCCGCGCCGTCGTCACCCCGCCAATCGGCGTGAAGGGGAGGTTCGCCAGGATCTCCGAGCCTTCAGGGAGCAGCTCCCCGCGCTCGACGCGCAGGAAGGATAAGGGGGGCGCACCCTCCGATGCGGTCAGCACGACCGTCGCGCCACCAAAACGCAGTCCGCTCGCCCCCAGTCCGTTCAGGGAGAGGGACGCTTCAGTACCGGATGGACTATAAAAGAGGGCCTGTTCGAGGGGGCGCGTGTGAAGCTGAAGCGTCAGCCTTTCGAGGTCCAGCGTAGCGGGTTCGCCGCCGTAGAATTCAGCCGCTCCGATCAGCTCCACGGAATAGCGGAGGATCCGCACCGCATCCCCGACCGTCAGACTCCCGTCCCCGAAGGCGCGGCCCCGCGTGCCGGGCACGGGATCGACGTCCCCGGCCAGGATATCGTCCGATTCAGGGGTGGCAAGGCCGACCGTCACGCGGAGGACACGGGTGGCGTCGGAGACGTTTACCTGCCCGTCGCGCGTCAGGTCTCCCCGGAGGAGCGCCGCCGCATGGGTGCTGCCACAGAAGACGATTCCCGCAAGCCCGACCAGAAGCAACAGGCTCAGAGAACGAGATTTTCCCCCAACAATGTGACCGCATGATTTCATAACGTACCGCGCTGGTGTGAACGGAATAACGATCAGCCGGATCTCGGATGGAACTGAACAGAGGAATAAGCACGAAGCAGCGATACGACAGGAGTACTCTCTTGTTAGAGGGAGCGACCTCACCTTCCTTCAAGATACTGCAAAGAAGATACAGGATGATGGGCGTGGGGGAGTACATTCACTCAAGGAGTACAGAAGACACACCGGGCTGAAGCGTGCGGCAGGGAACGATAAGATCAGAGCTTACGCAGGAACTCTCTTCCATGTCCTTCCGACTCTCTCCCATGTCATTCCGAACGGAGTGAGGAATCTGACCCCGTGGACGAACGACTCTCTCCCGTACGATAGACTCTCTCATGGGCCGAAAGACACTCTCACGTACGGTCAGATCCCTCGTGAGGTGCTCCCCAATTTCTGGTCCACCAGAAGTGAGAGTCCGACGTTCTACTG
>JAHWJO010000073.1 GCA_019348365.1 Armatimonadota bacterium
GGTTCAACATCGTGATCTTCCTCGCCGGATTGGGCGGGGTCTCGCGGGAGTTGCAGGATGCCGCCCGGATCGACGGCGCGGGAGACTGGAACGTGTTCCGGCACGTTACGTGGCCGCTCCTCACCCCGATCACCTTCTTTCTGATCATCGTCAACACCATCCGCGCGTTCCAGGCGTTCAATCAGATCTACGTGATGACCCAGCCGAACCCCGGCGGGCCGCTGGACACGACGAAGGTGGTGACGGTGTATGTCTTCAAAACCTTCTACGAACAGGCGAACATGGGGTACGGCGCGGCGCTGGCGTTCGGCCTGTTCGTCATCATCCTGATCCTCACGCTCCTCCAATTCTATCTGGCGAAGGAGCGGGTGACCTACGGTTGATTTGGAACCACTGATGAACACGGATGAACACAGATAACCCCTGAAGCTCGAAGATGGAAGATAGAAGATCGCATCAAAGACGGGGGGTTCTATCGTCCATCTTCTATCCTCAAGGTCTTCTCTGCGCCTCTGCGGTGAAAGCGAATTACAACGAGGCTTTACTGGCCCATGCGTATCCTGATCCAGACCGTTAAATACCTGCTGATCCTCCTCGGCGCGGTGGCGATGGCGTTCCCGTTCTACTGGATGATCATCACCTCGTTCAAGCCGGACACCGAGGCACTTCAGGTTCCGCCGACTCTCTGGCCGCGCCAATGGACGGTGGATAATTACCGGCAGGTGTTCGAGCTCGTCCCGATGGGGCGGTATCTTTTCAATTCGGCGTTCATCGCAACGGCGGTGACGGCGGGGGTGCTGCTCTCCTCCGCGCTCGCGGCGCACGCTTTCGTGCGGATGCGCTTCCCCGGTCGGGGATTCTTCTTCGCCGTCCTCATCGCCACGATGATGATCCCTTTCGAGGTGCTGCTCATCCCGGACTACCTCATCATCCGAAACCTCGGCTGGTACGACACCTACTGGGCGATGATCATTCCCTGGACCGCAAGCGTGTTCGGCATTTTTCTCCTCCGGCAGGCGTTTCTCACCCTCCCCGAAGACCTCTGGGAGGCGGTGCTGCTGGACGGCGGCGGGCATCTCCGCTATCTCTTCTCCGTCGCGATTCCGCTCTCGGTGCCCGCGCTCATCACCGTCGGGATCGTCTCGTTTTTGGGGAGCTGGAATTCGCTGCTCTGGCCGCTGATCGTGACGAACACGCCGGAGCTGCGGCCCGTGCAGGTCGGCCTGTCGAGCTTCCAGACCGAAGCGGGGCTGCGTTACAACCTCAGCATGGCCGCCGCCACGATCAGCATCGTCCCCATCCTCGTCCTTTACCTCATCGCCCAGCGGTACTTTGTGGAAGGCATCGCGCGCACCGGGATGAAGACGTGATCCCCGAATCGCCGGGATGAGAACGGATATCCCCGGCCCGGATACAGACGGCGGCACGATCCACCGAAATTGGGATAAAGACACGTATCGTTAGTTGCGCCCTCACCCCCCGCGCTTCGCGCTGGCCCCTCTCCCAATGCTGGGAGAGGGGATCGGGATGCATAACTCTTCTCTCCGGAAGGGGGTCTGATCGGTGTACCCCTGGTGATCCCCTCAATGATCCTATAGTCCCATAAGATAGAAATGAGTACGATAGATCCGAAGAGGACATGGATTCATCAGATCCCTATTCTAATTCTGGGAGAGGGCCAGCGCGAAGCGCGAGGGTAAGGGCCGCCGACCCCTGATCCCCGATCCCATACCCCTGTTTTGAGGGGCCAGCGCTAAGCGCGGGGGTGAGGGTCAATCCAAAATCCAAAATCGCAAATCCAAAATCGAGAGGGGAAGGAATTATCCCATGAGCGCCTTGAGCATCCTGGAAGAAGATATCGAATTCGCTGAAAACCCGGAGCCCCGCTGCCCCTGCGTCCTGTTGCTGGACACCTCCGGCTCCATGCAGGGCGCAGCCATCCACGCCCTCAACGAAGGCCTGCGCGCCTTCAAAGACGACCTGATGCGCGACTCCCTCGCTTCGCGGCGGGTGGAGATCGCCATCGTCACGTTCAACAGCCAGGTCGAGGTCGTGCAGGACTTCGTCACCGCCGACGGGTTCACGCCGACCGGCCTCCGCGCGAACGGCTCCACCTACATGGGCGGCGCGGTCCAGATGGCGCTGGACATGATCCACGCGCGGAAGAGCCGCTACCGCGAAAACGGGATCGCCTACTACCGCCCGTGGGTCTTCCTGATCACCGACGGCGAGCCGCAGGGCGAGGCCCCGGAGGTCGTGCAGGAGGCCGCACGCCGCATCCGCGAGGAAGAAGAATCCAAGCGCGTCGCCTTCTTTGCCGTCGGGGTGGAGAACGCGAACATGACGAAGCTGGCCGACCTCTCCGTGCGCGCGCCCATCAAGCTCAAGGGGCTGAACTTCGTGGAGCTGTTCGTCTGGCTCTCGCGGAGCACCCAGGCCGTCTCGCACTCGCAGGTGGGGGACCAGGTCGCCCTCCCGCCGCCGACCGGCTGGGCCGCCGTCTGATGGACGCGCTGGAAACGCTCGAAACGCCGGAGACGCCCCTGCCGGAATCCGATTCGACTGAGGGGAACGGCGTGTCGTGGCGGGTCATGGGCGCGTCCGTGCGGGGTACGAGCCACGCGAAGACGGGCCAGCCCTGCCAGGATGCGTTCGCGTGGGACCGGCTGGACGAGGGCGCGCTCGTGCTGGCGGTGGCGGACGGCGCGGGCTCGGCATCGCTGAGCGACATCGGGGCGGAGATTGCCTCCCAGGCGGCGGTGAACGCCGTGCGGACTTGGCTTCAGGGTACCTACGCCCTGGATGATCTTCCGGAGTCCGGCTCGACGGACCCAGAACCGGGTTCGATCCTTGTGGAGCCTTCCCCCCCCTCTTGCGAACGGGAGTCTCATCGGCTTTCTGAAGAGGAGTGGCGGCGGCTCCTGAACGCATCCCTCCGTTCCGCGCTGGAAGCGGTGAACGCGGAGGCGGGGGCGCGTCAGGTCCCCGCCCGCAAGCTCGCCTGCACGCTGATCCTCCTCATCGCGACTCCCGATCTCGTCATTGCCGCGCAGGTCGGGGACGGCGCGGCGGTGATCGAGGACACGGAGGGGCGGTTCCACGTCCTCACCACGCCGGAACACGGGGAGTACCTCAACCAGACGACCTTCCTGATCTCCCCGAACGCTCTGGAGACCGTGCAATTCGGGGTCTTCCGGGGTCCGGCGGCGGGGGTGGCGGCCTTCTCCGACGGCCTCCAGATGCTCGCGCTGAAGCTGCCGGAGGGACACCCTCACGTGCCTTTCTTCGCGCCTCTGTTTCGCTTTGCGGCAGGGGCGGAGGATACGGGACCGGCAGAGGCGGAGCTGGCGGCGTTCCTCGGCTCCCCGCGCGTCACCCGGCGGACAGACGACGACCTGACGCTCGTCCTCGCCGTGCGGGAGGAGGCGGCCCCATGAGTCTCTGTCATCAGGGAGAAACCGCCGCGTGAAGCTCTATCGCGGGTCGGGCGGCAGCCCCATCCGGCTCGATACGGCGTCGGCCCTCGGCGCGGGCGGGGAGGCGAAGATCTATTCCGTCAGCGGCGATCCCTCTCTCGTGGCGAAGCTCTATCATGCCCCGACGGAGGTCCACGCCCGGAAGCTCGCCGCCATGCTCTCCGACCCGCCGACCGACCCGACGGCGCGCCGCTGGCACACGTCCATCGCGTGGCCGGTGGACACCCTCCATTCGGCCCCCGGCGGGGCGTGCGTCGGGTTCCTCATGCCGCGCGTGAGCGGGATGAAGCCGGTCTTCGAGTTCTACAACCCCCGCGCCCGCCGTGAGCAGTGCCCCTTCTTCGACACGCTCTACCTCCACCGCGCGGCCCGGAACCTCGCCGCCGTCGTCGCGGCGCTGCACGACCGGGGCTACGTCATCGGGGACGTGAACGAATCAAACCTGCTCGTCGCCGAGACCGCGCTCGTCACGCTCGTAGACACCGATTCGTTCCAGGTCCGCGACCCGAAGAAGCGGTCGGTGTACCGCTGCCCGGTCGGGAAGCCGGACTTCACGCCGCCGGAATTGCAGGGCGTCAGCTTCTCGAAGGTGAATCGGGGGCCGGAGCACGACCGGTTCGGGCTGGCCGTGCTCCTCTTCCATCTGCTGATGGAGGGGACGCACCCGTTCGACGGGAAGCGAAGGAGCGCGGGGGAGTCCACGCTCCGGCACGAGCGCATCCGCGCGGGGCACTTCCCTTATAAAGGAGGCCGTCGCATCCCGTACGAGCCGTCGCCGTCGGCTCCCCCGCTGGAGGTCCTCCACCCCGAGCTGCGGGAGCTGTTCCTCCGGTGCTTCGCTAAGGGACACCGCAACCCGAACGCCCGGCCCGACGCGCGGGAATGGCAGGACGCGCTGGCGGAAGCGGAAGCGGCGCTCGTCCCCTGCAACGCCAATCCACACCACCAGTACGGCAGACACCTCCGAAGCTGCCCCTGGTGCGCGCGGACCCTGCTGCTCGGGGGGCGAGACCCCTTCCCCGCCACGCTTGCAGCGGCGAGCGTGCCCCCTCCCGCGAAGAAATCCGCCCCGGCTCCCGCGTCCCCCGCCCCGGCGGGCACGAACAGTCCAAAGCCGACAAAGACGGCTCGACCCGTGTCCGTGAATGCGGTCATCGCCCCGATTCCCTCCGGCGCCGCCGCTTTCGCCCCGCCGTCCTTTTTCTCCGCCCTCCGCGCGAAGCTGCCCCGCCCGCCCGCGTTCCCTTTGAAGCGACTTGAACTCAAAATGCCGTCCGTCTCCCCTCCCACATGGGCGGGAGTCATGGCCCTGCTCCGCACCCCGATCCACTCGTCGCCCACGGCATGGACGGGGATGACGGTCCTCTTTGCGCTGCTGGCGGGCGTGCCGGGGCTGGGCTTGTGGGCGGGCCTGTCGGCGGTGGGCTGCGGGGCGATGGAGGACCGGCGCACGAACTGGGTGACGGTGGGGTCGGTGCTGGGAGTCGGGTGGGGGGCGGGCATGGCGGTGAAGGCGCTCTTCACGAAAGCCCTCCTGCTGCTTTCGCTGATCCTCCCTCTCCCCGCGCTGAAGGTTGAAAATCCGCCCTCACCTCCACCCGCAAACTCGACGGGAAGCATGAAACCGGGTGTCACCCTCTACTCCTCCATGGGAACGAAGCGAGTATGGCGCGTGCCGCCCGCCCCCCATCGCCCCATCACTCCTTCAGCTTTTCGGCCCGGATCATCTCCTCCGTGACGAGTCGATCCCAGGGGCCTCTCGGTATACTGCGGGGGTCCTCGATGAATTGAAACTGCACCTTGCACACCAGCGCCGATTTGATCCGCTTCAACTCGCTTTCATTACGCGTGGGACTCTCCGCGAATCCGTTCATCGCATTGCCGTTATAAGCGATAAGGACCCGCGTCTCTCCGGGCGACAGGATAACTTCGTCCAGCGCGGATTGCATGCTATTCCCCTCCATGACGTAAGCATCGTACCACTCATAACCCATGAGTCTGGAAAAGCTGCTTACGCCGGGAGGAGAGTTTTCGGCCCCCAGGCTGATCCAGCCGATCCGAACCCGGTCGGGCCTGTCGATGGCCCGGCCCTGGAGGATGCTGAATTCGATGTCGCGCTCCATCAGGTCGGTGCCATGATCCGGCCCGACGTGCAGCAGATGCCCAATCCGCCCCATGTTCCTGCCGTTCTTCCACCACTCGCACCAGGCGAGCAGCCGATGGTTCTTTGGCGCGATGACGTGATAGCGGTAGATCTGCAAGCCCATCTCCGCCGCCAGGTACCGGTCGGACTGCTTCACTCGCCGGAGTTGTCCTTTATGGGCAAAGTCGGTATAAAGCTGGTTGCAGCCGGAGAGAAAGATCAGGCACAACGGAAGACAGGCCAGAGTCTTCCGGATATAGCGGCGGACGGGGCTTCGTTCCATGCGGCGTCTCCAATAGCTCTGGCAGGGGAAAGCTGGTTTGCTCATAACCAGTGTAGTCTTTCCGAGCGCCACAGGAAACCGCCGGAGATGAAACCGCTTCCCTCTGATGTTTCACCGGGCGGAGACGGATAATATCATGTGTCCCCCTGCCGAACCGGACCGCCCGAAACAGAGTCATAATAGAGGAGCCGGGGTCCGACCGCCGAATCTCTGCTCATCCCGCTGTCACCCGATCTCGCCCCTCCCGATCCCGAATTTCCCATGGCCTACCTCGCCCTTTACCGCAAATACCGGCCCCAGACGTTCGACGATATCATGGGGCAGCAGCACGTCACCCGCACCCTGCAGAACGCGATCCGGCAGGACCACGTCGCGCATGCGTACCTCTTCTGCGGGCCGCGCGGCACGGCCAAAACCACCACCGCCCGCGTGCTGGCGAAGGCGATGAACTGCGAGAACGGCCCCACCTCCGACCCCTGCGACGCTTGCGACGCCTGCATCCGCATCCGCGAGGGCCACTCCCTCGACGTGGTGGAGATCGACGCGGCCTCCAATCGCGGCATCGACGACATCAAGCTCCTGCGGGAGCAGGTCGGGCGGGCATCGGCGCAGGAGCGATTCAAGTTCTACATCATCGACGAGGTCCACCAGTTGAGCGCGGATGCCTTCCAGGCGCTCCTCAAGACGCTGGAGGAGCCCCCGCCGAACGTCATCTTCGTCCTTGCCACCACCGAAACCCACCGCGTCCCTAAGACCATCGTCTCCCGGACCCAGCGGTTCGATTTCCGGCGGGGCACGGTCAAGGACCTCACTGACCGGCTGCGGTACGTCGCGGAGCGCGAGGGGATGGCCCACGAGCCCGAGGCGCTGGGCGCCATTGCGCGGGCGGCGGCGGGCGGCTGGCGCGACGCCCTCTCCCTGCTGGAGCAGGTGTCGGCCTACAGCCCCGAACGGGTCGATCTCGAGGCAGTGAACGCCGTCCTTGGCTCGGTGGAGGAGAACGCGCTGTTCCGCCTCACCGACGCGCTCGCGTCCGGCGACGCCTCCGTCCTCTTCCGGGAGGTGGAGAGCCTGATGAGCGAAGGGAAAGAGCCCCGGCAGCTCCTCGCCACGCTGGGCGCGCACCTCCGCGACCTCCTCTGGGTGCGGTCCGGCGCGGAGGACGCGGCGGGCCTCTACCCCGAAGCGGCGGCGCGCTACCGCGAGCAGGCGGACCGGATCCCTGCCCCCCTGCTGATGAGCGCGCTGGACCAGATCCATCGCGCCGAGAGCCAGATGCGCTGGATCAGCGATCACCGGCTGCTGCTGGAATTGACCCTCCTCCGGATCGCGAACGGGGGCGGCATGGCGGAGGGCGATTCCGTTCTGGGTGCGGCTCCGGCGGCAGCAGCGACGGCTCCGGCGACGCGGCCCGCAACCGCTCCCCGCTCCACGCGCGCGGCCCCTGCCCCCGCCGAACCGCCGCTGGAGGGGGTAGAGAAGTCCGCAGACGGCCCGATTGCGCCGCCGCCGGACCCCTCCGAGCCCGATGGAACGGGCGACTTTCTCCCGTCAAAAGCTAAAGCCGGGAAAGCCCCCGCTGCTCAGAAGGACGCCCCCGCGCCGGAGATCGGCCCGGAGGATTACGCCAGCCCGGACGAGAGCATCGAAGGCGGGCTCGACGACGTGTGGGATCAGGTGCTGAAGAAAGTGAAGCCCAACGTCCGGGGATTCCTCAAAGATGGGAAACCGCTGGGCATTTCGGGTAAAACGTTCCGTGTGGGCCTGCTCTACCCGGCTCACGTCACCCTCCTCGAAAAACACCGGGAGCCGGTGGAAACCGTCCTGAAAACGGTCACGGGGCTGGAGCTTCGCGTCAAGGGCGAGCAGAACCCCGATGCCGCCAACGGCCCCTCGGCGAAAACCACGTCCTCCGCCGCAAATCCGTTCTTCCCCTCCCCTTCGTCGGAGAACGTTTCCGATGAAGAGTTCGCCGAAATCTTCCATGCAGAAAAGCTATCCGAAGGAGATCCCGAATGAAAAAGATTCCCGGAATGGGCGGCCTGGGCCAACTGGGCAATATCGGCAATTTGATGAAGGAAGCGCAGAAAACCGCCGAGCGTATGCAGAGCCTGGAACAGGAGCTCGCGCAGGAGCGGATCGAAGCGTCGTCCGGCGGGGGCATGGTCAAGGCGACCGTTACCGGCGCGGGCCAGCTCCTTGAAATCAACATCGACCCGAAGGTGGTCGATCCCGACGACGTGGAGATGCTCCAGGACCTCATCATCACCGCCGTCCGCGACGGCCTGGAACAGGCGACCAAGATCCGCGAGGAGCGCATCCAGGGCATCACCGGCGGCCTCAACCTCCCGAACATCCCCGGACTTCCTTTCTAGGAGGTAGGGTGTAGGGCGTAGGGGGTAGGGTAAAACCTCTCCCACCTTACATCCTTGTTCCCTGCTCTCTACACCCTACACCCTACACTCTATGTATTACGCACGCTCACTCGCTCGCCTGATCGGCGAGCTGGAAAAACTCCCGAATATCGGACCGAAGACGGCCCAGCGGCTCGCCTTCCACCTCTTGCGCGCCCCGCGCGAGGACGTGGAGGCCCTCGCGGATGCGATGGTGGAGGTGAAAGAGAACATCGGCTACTGCGAGCAGTGCTTCAACTTCACCGATCAGAAGCTCTGCGAAGTCTGCCGCGACCCGCGCCGCGACCCGTCGATGGTCTGCGTCGTCTCCGACCCCCGCGACCTCGTCGCCATCGAGAAGACGAACAGCTACCGTGGGCTCTACCACGTCCTCCATGGCGTCATCAACCCGATGGAGGGGATCGGGCCGGAGCAGCTGCGGGTCCGGGAGCTGCTGGGCCGTCTCCAGCCCGGCTCCAAAATCGAGGAGGTCATTCTCGCGCTCAACCCCACCATCGAGGGGGATGCGACCTCTCTCTACCTGATGAAGCTGCTGAAGAACACCGGCGCGCACGTCAGCCAGATCGCCCACGGCCTCCCCATGGGCGGTGAAATGGACTACGCCGACCAGGCTACCCTCATCCAGTCCCTCGCTCACCGGCGGAGAATCACGGAGGAGTAGCCATTTTGGATTTTGGATTTTGGATTTTGGATGACGCACCCGACCCTGGAACGTTGCTCGTCAAAGAGTCGATGTCCATTATCCTTTTCGGATCATTCCGTTGATGAACGACCGCAATCCAAAATCCAGAATCCAAAATCCAAAATTGGAACGCATCGCGTTCCTGGGTCCGGAAGGTTCGTTCACGCACGAGGCGGCAGTCCGGCACTTTGACGAGCGCCCGTACACCCTCGCGCCCTGCGCCACCATCGGGGCCGTGTTCGAGACCGTGCGGACGGAAGCGGCGGATTTCGGGGTCGTCCCCGTCGAGAGCCTGCGGCAGGGGCCGGTCATCGAGACCTACATGGAACTCAAGAAGGCCGGGCCCAGTCGAATCGTCGGGGAGACGTACCTGCCGATCCAGCTTTACCTCATCACCCACCCGGACGCCACGCTGGAGTCCGTCATGTCGCTCCGCTCCAAGGCCGAGGCGATCCGCCAGTGCGGCAATTGGATCGAAGTCCAGCAGGAGCAGAGGAAAGCGGCGGGACTCCCCCCGTGGGAGATCGAAGAGGTGAGCAGCACCGCCAAAGCTGCCGCCTACGCCGCCGAGCACCCCGAAGCCGCCTCGATCAGCAGCCGGTTCGTCACCGAATTCTACACCGTCCGGGTCGTCGGTCGGGGCGAGCCGGGCCATGAGGGAATCCAGGACCTCCCCGACGGCGCGAGCTACACCCGGTTTCTGATCCTCGGCCACCGTTCCCCCGGCCGCGCGGAAGAACCGGAGGCGCGGTTCAAAACGAGCTTCCGATTCATCCTCAGCCACCGCACCGGGGCGCTCGTGGAGGCGCTGCTGCCGTTCCGCAACGCCGGGATCAGCCTGGAAGACATCCAGCCGATGCCGTTCCGCGCCACCCGCCGCCAGATCGAATACGTCTTCTTCATGGATTTCATCGGTCATATCGCCGATGATGCGATGATCCGCGCCGTGCGGGAGGCGGAGGAGACCTGCGCGGTGGAGTACCTGGGCTCCTACCCCTGCGGCGAGATGCCCCAGGCTGCGCTCGGACCCGTTGAGGAAATGGGAATTGGGGAGTCGGGGAGTTAGGGAGTTGGGGAGTGGCCCTCATCCCCGCGCTACGCGCCCTCACCTCGCCCTTCGGGCACCCTCTCCCCATTCTGGGAGAGGGGATCTATCGAGTTCATTCCTCAACAGGACCGAGGCAGGACACTAGCGTGCGGGAACGACGGATCAGCGAGGAGTGGGGTACTCGGCAAAAATTCCTTCCTCCGAAGAGAAGAGTGTTGCATCCCGATCCCCTCTCCCAGCATTGGGAGAGGGGCCGTCGCGAACGAAGGTGAGCGACGGGGTGAGGGCGACCCCCCACTGCCCTGAACAGAGGGAATGGGAACGAGAGCGCATCTGGAACAGAAACCGAAAGAAGCGAGGGAACCTTGATCGGATTGTGGAGATGCCGCTTTATTCTTATGTCCCTGCTCATCGCCGGGTCCGCCGCGCGCGGGGCGGAGCCGCCGGATGTCCGCAAAGAGACCGGCCCGAAAGAAGCGGTTCTCCAGAATTCCACCCTTCTCCTCCGGTTTCGGACGGATGAACGGGGACTTCGGCTCACGTCACTGGGGAACCTGCTCACCCGCCGGGAGTACCTCCATCCCGTCTACACCCCCGCCGAAGCCGAGGGCCTACCGCCCCCCTCCCTCTGGGAAGCGCGAGCGCCGGGCGTGGCCCCTCCGGTTGAAAAGATCCCCGACGGCCATGGCAGCGCCGACGCCTCGGCTATCGGCAATCCGTTCTACCTGGTGCGCCAGGGATTGGAAAAGACAGAAGTCTTCCATGCCGCCGCCGATTTCGATGTCGTCTCATCACGCGCCACTCCCCGGTCTTTCGAGGCGAAGCTCCGGGGGCGCGGTATCCTCGTCGAAGCGGACTTCAAAGTCACCCTCGCGCCGGACCGCTCCTTCTGGTCCCTCTCCCTCCGGAACCTCAGCAACGAACCCCTCTTCGCCACGCTCGGCTTCCCCGCGTTCGCGCGGCTGTTCGTGGACGGCCCGCGACGTGACCGCGTGACGGTGCCATGGGGCTCCGGCGCGACCCTTCAGGACCTTGCCACGCTGCGCTGGAGCGCCGAGTACGGCGCGGGTCTCTCCGCCCCGATGGCGCTCTGGCACGGCGCGAGCGAAGGCCTCTACCTCGTGGACAACAACCGGAGCGACACCCTCCAGATCCCCCACGAGGCCGTGCGCCGTTCCCTCGCGGTCGGCCCGGTGGAGGCGCTGGGGAAGGAGTATGGCCCCTCGCTGGCACTGGAGCATTCCATCCGGCTCGACAAAGGCGCGGAGATTGCCCTGGGGCCGGTGGTCCTCGGCACGTACCGGGGCGCTCCCATGCTCGGAGCCGCGTATCTCGCGCAGATCCGGAGCCACATGATCCCGATGGCCCGGCCCGTCCCCTGGATCGCGAAAGAACCGATGGTCGCCCACCACACCGGGGCCCTCCCCGCCTTCACCGACGGCCCGTTCAAGCGCGGGTGGAAGGTTGCGCTGCTCTCCGGCTTCAGCGACCCCGCCCTCGGGAATTATGCCTCGATCCCGGAGACGCTGGGCGGTTCGGTGGGGCTGAGAAAAGCGGCCGCGGCGTTGCACGAAGCCGGGGGTCGGGTGCTCTTCGTGCTGGACGGCTCGCGCATCTCCAAAGACTCGACGCTGGGAAAAGCGGACGGTGAGAGCTGGGCGGTGCGGGGGTTTAACGGCAGGCCGGTCGAGGAGGGAAACCTGTGGGTTCTCTGTCCGGCGAACGCGGCGTGGCGCGCGTCGCTCGGCAACGTCGCCTCTCGCCTGCTCCGGGTCTTCGGCGCGGACGGCATCGCGATCACCGGTCTGGCGGGCGCGTCCAATTATCCCTGTTACAGCCGCAATCACGGCCATAGCTCCTCGCACGCCTGGGTGTGGGGCACCCGTCAGGTCTTCTCGGACCTGCGGCGAAGATTGGACAAAGACGTGCCGGGGAAAGCGCTGGTCGGCATCGGCGCGCTGGACCTCGCGCGGGAGTTCGCCGATGCGCTCGTCGCCGACACCCATACCCGCACCGGCTACCGCTTTGAGCTGCCCCTGCTCCGCGCCGTCTACCCGAATATCCGCACCTACGAAAGCGCCTTCTCGCCGGAGGAGCTGCTGTCGGATCGGCTGCGGGCGTGGAACGTGGCCTGCGGGTTACCCTTGTATGCGCCCTCCGCCGCCGCCGCAACGGACGGCCCGCTCGCGCCCCGCCGCTTATACGAGGAGTACCCCATCGTTTTCGACGCGCGCTACTTCGGCGGGCCCATCCTGACGCCGTCCCGCAACATCGTGACACAGGCCGTTGTCGGGTCGGAGTACGTGTTGATGGCGGGGAATCTGGGGGAAGAGAACTTTACCGGTCCGATCCGCCTGCCGTTCCGGGCCGCCGCGCTGGAGAACAAGCTGACCGGTCAGAAGATCGAGCCGGACGCCGCCGGGCTGTACACGGTGAGTCTGCTGGCCCAGCAGAATACTTACTGGAGAATTATCCCAAACGAAGGGGCCAGTAGGCAGTAGGCAGTAGGCAGTAGGCAGTAGGCAGTAGGCAGTAGGCAGTAG
>JAHWJO010000488.1 GCA_019348365.1 Armatimonadota bacterium
GAACGGTGGCGGGACTCCCTCCCCGGCCCTCCTCCGAATCTCTCCCCCACCGGCTTCCGCATTACGATCTCCGAGGAGGCGATCACCCTCGTCGGAGGCTCTCCCAAGGGAACCCTCAACGCGGCTTACGAGCTTCTGGAACGCCTCGGGCTTCGCTGGCCCGTCTCCTCCGTGGACGTGCTCCCCGCTTCTTCTCCGAAGCGGCTTCAAATCGGGCCTTGCGACTTCACCCTCGAACCTTCCTTCCCCCGTATCACCCTCTTTCAGGACCTCCGCACCCTCCGCGACTACTCCGACCCCGATCTCGTCGCTCTCCAGGCACGGAACGACCGCGACCTCGTCGCCTGGATGGGCCGGAACCGCTTCACCGGCCTGTTCGGCAACCTCCCCGAAGCCCCGGAACCCTGGGCCGACGCCGCCCGGCGGGGCATCCGCCGCCAGTCGGGGGGACACCTCCTCTCCCGGCTCCTCCCCCGCGACCTCTTCGATACGAACCCCGATCTCTTCCCGATGGACGCGGAGGGGAACCGCTTCCGGGGCAATCTCTGCGCCTCGAATCCCGAAGCCCTGCGGATCGTCTGTGAGAACGCGGAGGCGTATGTCCGGGAGACGAGCCCCGAACTCCTCCACCTCTGGGGCGAGGATGCGTTGAGCGGAAGATGGTGTGCCTGCTCCGAATGCGGCGCGATGAGCGTGCAGGACCAGTACCTCCGCGTCGTGAATGAAGTCGCCGACCACCTGGCCGGGGAATTTCCTTCCCTTAAGGTCGCCTTCATCGCTTACCACGATACCCTGGAGCCGAAGCTGTCCGGAACGCCGCGCCCAAACGTCGTCCTCCTCTTCGCCCCACGCAACCGGTGCTACCGCCACGCCCTCGCCGACCCCGACTGCCCCCGCAACGCCGAGATCTGCCGGGGATTGCAGGAGTATCGCCGCATCTTCGGGCCGGGACGCCTCCACACCTTCGAGTACTACGCGGACGCCCTCCTCTGGTGCAGCGCCGCCATCGTCCTCCCCCGCCTCATCGTCGAGGACGTGCGAGCCTACCACGCGGCCGGCGTGGTCGATTCCGGCTGCCTGATGTTCGGGGGGTACTCCTGGTTCTCCCACCCGCTCAACCTGTTCGCCTTCTCCCGCGTCTCCTACGACGTGGGATGCAGCGCGGAAGAGATCATCGGAGAGTTCACGCGCCATCTCTTCGCCGGGGCGGAGGCGGAGATGCTCGCCTATTACACGAAGCTCGAGGATGCGGCGCGGCTACTGGTCGAGCGCACGGACTGGTTCTACCGGGTTCCGGAGGATCTCGCCGCCGCTCAGGCGCTCCTGCCGCACGCGGAAGAAGCCGAAATCGCGTGGGAAACCCTCACCGGCACCCTGAATGAAGCCCTCGCCTGCGCGAAACCGGCGGCGGGCATCCACCTCGTGCGGGAGCGGCAAGCCCTCCGCTTCAGCCAGCACCTCGTGCGGGCGTACCGGCGGCGCATCCAGGCCGCCACGCTCCGGGGACCCGACGAGCCTGAAGGCATGGCGCAGCTTCTCCTCCGGGAAACGGAAGCCGAAATCCGGTCCGCCCTCCGCATCCTCCACGATCTCTCCCCTTATCTCCGGGGATCATGGGGCGCGGCGGACCATGGCGAGCCCCTCCGCCTCCGCCAATTGCTGGCCTCCCTGCACCGCTAGAGCCTGGGGACGGACGAAGATCGTGAATACGTTGGGGATTATCCCAATTGCTCGATCACGGAGGGAGGCAGCGTCAGAAACCCGTTGAACCCGGTGTCGATCACAGACGGGAGCGTGAGCCTCCGGCCATCGGCGGTCAGAAGAGCGAGCGTGAGGACCGCCTCCAGATCGGGATTGACCCGGCCCTCCTTTATGGATATACGGGAAGGTGGGCGTTCCCGGTTCGATAGGCGGTGGGGTGTCCGATTCTCACGCCGTAAAGGAGCGCATCGGGATGGCGGGCGAGGAGTTGTTGTGAGGCGGCGAGATCTTCTTGGTGGATCTCATAGTCGCCCGTCTTCACATCCAACACGAGGAATTTTCCTTTGTTTCCAGCGGTTTCCACCCACGGGAGGAGGTTCTCCTGGTACAGTTTCTCCCCGCGATTCACCACTTCATCGGCGGTAAGGCAACTGTAGCTCATGAGAACCTCCTTCCCGTCACGGATTAGCCGTTCCTTCGGCGAGGTGTGCGCCGGCCACGGCCTCTTTCTCATGAGGCACGCGCTTCCGCATCCGGCCGTCCAGCGCGTCCTCTTCCGCCGGGTCTTCCAGCTCTTCGTAGGAGTCCCGGTCGCGGGCTTCGGCGCGGGACATGTCTCCGAACGCCCGGCTCACAGTGAGCAGTCCCCCGCAGAGGACCATCAGCGTCGCCAGCCAGACGAGGTTGATCATCGGCTTGGTGCTGATCGACAGCAGCGCGATCTCCTGCGGCGGCCCCATCGGCTCACCAAGGGCGTGACCGCCTACGACGAGGGTGACGGATTTCGCATCCGCGTTCAGATCGCCGATCTCCAGCGTGACCTGCCCGTCCTTCGTCTTCACTTCGACGCTCTGGCGCTCCTGGCCCGGCGATGCCTGCCAGTACGGCTCCACCCGCTCGACCGAGCCGTCGCGGACTACGTCCACCACCGCCCCGACGCGGATCGTCTCTCCCGGCTGGCCCGCCACCGCGAACCGGTCGAACTTGACCGACACGCCGTTGATCGTCTCCGACTGCTGGCCGACCAGAAGCTCCACCGGGCGCTGCGCCATCTCCTTCGTCGTCATCGGCGGGCCTTCCGGCGCGATGTAGAGGTCGTGTCCGGAGTACTTCTGGATGTACGGCGCATAGTTGTACTGCCGGTTGAAGTTGCTGAAGTACATCGGAGTGGGCGCCTTGAACTTCTCGCCGTCCCGCGTGAAAGTAAGATCAAGCGCGGGCTTCTCGTGTCCCGGCGGGACGTACATCCCGTTGTAGAGGACGGTGTAGCCCATCACCTGCTGCGGCTCACCCTTGACGAGGGCTGCGCGCTGCTCCTTGTCCGCCAGCTCCGACGCGACCACGCCGATCAGCAGCAGCCCGATCCCCGCATGGCTGAGGAACGCGCCCAGCCGCCCGATCTTCTTCGGCGTGAGGAAAACGGTCTGAAGGCTCATGAAGAGGCTCATCGCCCCGGCGAAGATGAGCGAGAGCAGCGGGACCTGGGCGGGAAGCACCAGCCGGTACGCCTCCGCGCCGGTCCCCCAGCGCCACAGCTCGAACGGCGGGCGGTCGCGGCCCACGCCGTACGCCGCCGCCAGGCCCACCACGATACAGGCCAGCAGATACGGGATCACCGCCTTCTTCCAGGTGCGCTCCAGGTCGGAGCGTTGCCAGGAGAGGAGCGGGATCATGGCCATCATCAACGCGCCGAGAATGGCGATGGGGGTCGCGATGGTGTTGTAGTAGCCCGTGCCCACGTTGCTCGTTGCGGTGGGGAGGAACTTCAGCGACGGGACCGCCTCGCGCAGGCCCGCCGCCATCCCCGTGATCAGCGGGGAGGACATCCCCAGCCAGACGAGCATCGCGAAGACGGAGATCAGGCCCACCGCCCAGTAGACGAACTGCGCGGCGCTCCACGGCTTCGGCACGACCTTGTGGACCGGGAAGTTCTTCCACCGGAACAGCCACATCCCCACGCCCAGAATCCAGAAGAAGCAGAGCGGACCGATCAGGTAGGGGAAGAGGTCATCCTCCTTGGCGAAGCTGTGGACGCTGAAGTTCTCCAGGATCCCGCTGCGGGTGAGGAACGAGCTGTACATGACGAAGAGCCACGGCAGCAGCCCGAACAGCGCGACGAGCCGGTGCCAGGTGTTCTTGCGCTGCTGGATCAGCATCCCGTGGAGCAGGACGACGGTGAAGAG
>JAHWJO010000074.1:0-1699 GCA_019348365.1 Armatimonadota bacterium
GGCGCTCTCCTTCGGTCGCAGCCGCGCCAAGCGCGTGAGCGAGAACGTGCCGAAGATCACGTTCGAGGACGTGCAGGGCGTCGAGGAAGCGAAGCAGGAGCTGGAAGAGGTCGTCGAGTTCCTCAAGAACGCCAAGAAGTTCCAGGCCCTCGGCGCGAAGATCCCGAAGGGCGTACTGCTGCTCGGCCCTCCGGGCTGCGGCAAGACCTTGCTTGCGAAAGCCGTGGCCGGGGAGGCGGGAGTCCCGTTCTTCCACATCAGCGGCTCCGACTTCGTCGAGATGTTCGTCGGCGTCGGCGCGTCCCGCGTCCGCGATTTGTTCGACCAGGCCAAGGCGAACCGCCCCGCGCTCGTCTTCATCGACGAGATCGACGCGGTGGGACGGCAGCGCGGCGCAGGCCTCGGCGGCGGCCATGACGAGCGCGAGCAGACCCTCAACCAGCTCCTCGTGGAGATGGACGGCTTCGACGCGAACACCGGCGTCATCCTCCTCGCCGCGACGAACCGGCCCGACGTGCTCGACCCCGCCCTCCTCCGCCCCGGCCGCTTCGACCGCCGGGTGACCGTGGACGCGCCCGATGCCAACGGACGGAAAGCGATCCTGAAGGTCCACTGCAAGGACAAGCCCCTCGCCCCGGACGTGAACCTCGAAAGCCTCGCCCGGCGAACCGTCGGCTTCACCGGCGCGGACCTGGCGAACCTCGTCAACGAGGCCGCCCTGCTCGCTGCTCGCCGCGAGAAGACCCAGATCGCCATGGAAGAGTTTGACGCGAGCATCGACCGCGTGATCGCCGGGCCGGAGCGCAAGAGCAAGATCATCAACGAGCGCGAGAAAGAGATCATCGCCTATCACGAGGTCGGTCACGCCATCGTGCTGGAGCTGCTGCCGAACGCCGATCCCGTCCACAAGGTCAGCATCCTGCCGCGCGGGATGGCGCTGGGCTACACCATGCAGCTTCCGGTGGAAGACCGCTATCTCGTCACCAAGAGCGAGCTGATGGACCGGATCGCCGGACTCCTCGGCGGGCGCGCGGCGGAGGACATGATCTTCCAGGAGATGACGACCGGCGCGAACAACGACCTGGAGCGGGCGACCGCCATGGCCCGGAGCATGGTCTGCGAGTTCGGGATGAGCGAGAAGCTCGGGCCGCTCACGCTCGGGCATCGGCAGCAGAACCCGTTCCTCGGGCGCGACTACATGGACGAGCGGAACTACAGCGAAGAGGTGGCACAGTCCATCGACAAGGAGATTCGCTCGATCATCGAGATGAGCTACACCCGCGCGACGGAGATCCTCCAGGAGAACCGCGAGAAGATGGACAAGATCGTCGAGGTGCTGCTGGAGCGCGAATTCCTGGAGCGCGAGGAGTTCGAGAAGCTGATGCGCGGCGATGAGCTGGCCCCGCTGCCTCCCCCTTCGGCGACCCCGACGGACGACGGCACCCCGTCTCCGGCGCAGGATTCCCGGCAGCGCAACGACGTGGTGCCCAAGCTTCGGCCCGAACCGGCTTAGGTCCAGTGGTCGGTGGTCAGTTGCCGGTGGTCAGTGGTCGGTGGGTGATCCGACGACCATCGGGTAAGGAATAAGGTTCTGCGGGTCCGGTCTCTTGATCCTTGCACAACGGAGACCGGGCCGGCATTTAGTACCGGCTACCGGCTACCGGCTACCGGCTACCGGCTACCGGCTACCGGCTACCGG
>JAHWJO010000074.1:1799-12556 GCA_019348365.1 Armatimonadota bacterium
TACCGGCTACCGGCTACCGGCTACCGGCTACCGGCTACCGGCTACCGGCTACCGGTCTTGGAGGGGGTATGGAAAAATCGATCCTGAACCAGGAGGCTATGGAAGGCATGCTCCGCGAGGGGCAGCGGCTCCTCGACCGGCATCAGGCCGAGCGGGCCGCCGACACGCTGCTCCGGCTCGTCCGCGCGCTGCCCAAGACCGGCCCCCTCTACGCCACGGCCTGCGCGCGTCTGAGCGCGGCCTACCAACAGCAGGGCGAGCTTCGGAAAGCCATCACCATGCTCCGGCAGGCCATCAAGCAAGTTCCCAACAACGCCTCGTACCGCCTGAACCTCGCGCAGCTTTATAAAGAGGTGAACAACGAGAACCGGGCGCTGACCGAGGCTCGCCGCGCGTTGACTCTCTCCCCCGACCTTCTGGAAGCGCGGGAGCTCGTCGCAGAGCTGCTGCTGGAGCAGGGCCGGGTCGATGACACTCTCCACGAGACGGAAGAGATCCTCAAGCGCTCTCCCCGCCACCTTCGCCGCCTTGACCTGAGGGGGACCGCGTACCTCACCCAGGGGGATCTCGACCGGGCGCTGACGGTCGTCAACCAGATGATCCTCCTCAGCCCCGCCGACCCACTGCACCATTTCAAGCGAGCGATTCTCCTCCAGCAGAAAGGGCAGGTCGGTGCAGCGCTGGCTTCGTTCCTCCGCGTGGTGGAGATGGATACCGAATCGGAGCTGGCCCAGCAGTCGGTGGAAGCGGTGCAGACCCTCGACGATTACCAGATCCGGCAGATCCTCCTCCTGGCCAGCGAAGACGCCCTCTTCCGCTACCGGCTGACCCAGAATCCGGAAATCGCCACCCGGCAGCGGGGATTCTGCCTGAGCCCAGCGGGTCTGGCGGCGCTGTCGCAGGTGGACTTCGACGAAGTCGCGCTGCTCGGGACCGGGCGAAGCGGATATCACCTGTACAGTTAAAGAATTTCTAAATAAGACTTCAACCCAATATACTGGCCGCCGTGAAGTCATATCACGGCGGCCTTATTGATTCGGCGCTATCGAGAAATCTATGGCTGTGGCGGGATGGAAATTCCTGCGGGGAGCGCCGCGACTGAACTGAAGTCGCTCATGGGGGGCTTACAGCCGAGCGTCCCTCCGAGACGGATCCAAGCGGAAGCATAAAGCTTCTTCGGATCCCCCAAGCCGATGTAGCGGAGCAGTTCGGCAGAACTTGGTACGAACCGGTGGAGAAAGCCCCCGAACTGTTCCCGCAGTTCGTCCAACTGATCCGAGAGCCGGTGCAGATGCAAGGCTTCCTGTCGGCCCCACCGCCACCATTTCTTGATCGGGTTCGTCCAGGGCGCAGGGTCGGCAGCGGCACGATCGGGATCGGCAGCTTCCACCCGCCCCATTTCTCTCGCCTTCGGGGTCGGTTCCGTCGGCCAGTGGGAACACGGATGAAACGGGAACGAGGCGATCCCCTCCTCCTGTATAGAGAGACGAGGCAGGGTCCCCCCTTCGATACATCGGTTTCTTTGGCTGCCAGTATACCGTATGATGTAGCCAAAGTTCATCCATGCGAAGGGCAGGGGCCTTTTGAAAGCGATGCCTATCGCATCTTTTCCACCGCAAGCGCCTCTTCATAAACGGCTTCCAGGTAGCCGGGACCAATACTCTCGTGTACTTCAATAGCTGCGCCGATCACGCAGTTTGAAGCCGTTCTGCTTCCTCAATCATCAGCCCGTCTTTCTTTGTGTCTTTGTGGTTCTCTTTGTGTCTTTGTAGTTCAAAGAACAACGGGCGGCGAATCCAAAATGGCCGGGCGTTCGTCCGAGTTGCGGAAGTCCGGCACTCGGATCGGCACGCCGTTGTTCTGGATGGAGATTTGGGAGCAGAGACCCGCCGCCGTCCACTCCAGCGCGGTGTAGAGGTCGATGGGCGGGGGCGCGCCGGAGAGGACCGCCTCCACGAAGTCCCGCACCTCGAAGTAGTCGCCGCCGCCGTGCCCGGCCTTCAGCGCCTCTTCCGGGGGATGGCGCCACACCTCCGGCAGGTGCTCCTCGCATTCGGAGAGGGGTTTCCACTGGCGGTCCTCGTCCGTCTTTCCCTCGCCGACCCAGACCATGCCCGGCTGGCCGGGGAACCGCGCCGCCTCGTACACGCCGTGGGTGCCCTGAAGGGACTAGTAGGTCATCAGGTGGGGCCGGTTGGAAAGCATGTCGAGCCGGATCTTGATCAGCTTGCCGCTTTTGAGCTTCACGAGCAGCAGGCTCGTGTCGTCGTGGGGGTGTTCGGGGTCGGTGTGCCGCCCCGTCCCGAGGCAGGTCACGCTCGCGATGCGCTCGGAGGGATCGACGGCAGTGAACCACTGCATCACCGGCCCGAGGCTGTGGGTGGGGTAGGTGCTGCCGTTCACGCCCACCTGCCAGTAGTAGCGCCACGTCGGGGAGCCGTCCCGGTTGTGGTGGAGGGATCGCAGCTCGTGGAGGTACTCCCCCTCGCCGAAGTACACCTCTCCGAAGAGACCCTTGCGCGCCATCTCGCGGATGAGGACGTTCGGCTTCATGTAGCAGTAATTTTCGGCCATCATATAGGTCTTGCCGGAGGCCTTCACCGCGTCCAGCAGCCGCCAGCACTCCTCCAGGGAGACCGCCGCCGTCACCTCGCTGAGGACGTGCTTGCCCGCCTGAAGCGCGAGGACGGCGTGCGGGACGTGGTACTGCATGGGAGTCGCCACCACGACGATGTCCACCGAGTCGAGCATCTCCGGGAAGCGGGTGAACCGCTCCGGGATCTCGTGCCGCGCGGCCCCTTCGTTCAACGCCCCCTCGTCCCTCTCGCAGAACGCGACGACCTCCGTCTGCGGCATGGCCCCGAACCCCGCCAGGAACGCCAGCCCCCGCTTCCCCGCAATCCCGACCCTCAATTTACCGTTCCTCATGCGATTCGCCTCTCTTCTGTCATTCTGATGCCTCTCCCGTGTCATTCTGAGCGCAGCGAAGAATCTGCGTTTCAGGCCTTCTCTCCAAGCCGAGCTTCACGCCTGTCCGTACACCGGCACCAGCGCCCCCGAAGTGAGAGCGTTCCCCGGCGATGCAAGGAAGAGGATCGTTTCTGCGATCTGCTCCGGTTTCGGCCAGAGGTCATGGTTCGCGTCCGGTATGGCGGCGCGGTTGGCGGGCGTGTCGATGATTGAGGGGACCACCGCGTTCACGAGGATCCCTTCGCCCTTCACCTCCTCCGCCAGACTCTGCGTGATCGACGCGACCGCCGCCTTGGACGCGGAGTAGGCGATCATCCCGCCGGTCGGCGCGAGCGCGGGCCTTGAGGCGACGTTCACGATCCGCCCGCCCGGCGCGCCTCCGGCAGATTTCTCCCGCATCACCCGGACAGCCTCCCGGCAGCAGAGGAAGCAGGTCACGGCGTTCAGTTCGAACTGGGCCTGGAAGTCGGCGAGGGTCGTTTCCGTGATCGGCCCCATAGCGAACCCGCCCGCGAGGTGGATCGATGCCCAGAGATCGGGGAGATCCTCGTAAAAGGTGATGACCGCCGCCTCATCCGTCAAGTCGACGTCGGGCACAAGGCGCAGCCGCTCGTGTCGGGGACGTGGTCTCAAAGGGGGACGGGAGGTGGGGACGTGGCAGACCGCCCCCGCCTCCAGGAATGCCTGGACGACCGTCGTTCCCAGGCCTCCCGTCCCTCCGGTGATGACGATGTGACGGTCGTTCAAATGCATCGTTCTACTCCCCTCCCGGCTTGTAAAAAAACCGGTCCACGATCCTCTGTGCTTCCTCTCGCGGGAGAGCTTCGAGGTGGGTCACGGACAAAACGTTCTCCTTGGGGTTGTTGGAGCAGGAAACAAGAATGCGAAAGACATCCATCTTCTGAACCGGATTTAAGGAACGGCCGTTCACCTGCTCGGCATATCTCTCCGCGATGAAAAGCCAGATCGCGATCTCCCGTTCCGGGTTCTGATCTCGGCGGAAGTCGTCTTCCCACTCTTCCAGGCTGAGGGGATAGACTTCATCGAGTTTCTGTCTGATCTCTCTTAGATAGTCCCGTATCTCTTCCGTGAACGGGGGGTGTCGATAATCGCTCTTCCGCAATCGGGAAACATCCGCCCAAACTTCGCCCTCAATTCCCTCCACCTCGACACGAATCATTCCGGGAGCTAGTTCCTCCGCTGGGATTTCGGAAAGGGACCGGTTGTCCGGATCATAGATACGCACTTTACTATAGTCCTTTTTCTTTCTAAACCACATGGGTTCACCGGCCTATATCTTCGAGGACTCTCGAACCACTTTCAATGACGTGCTCCAAACTCCCCCGGTCGTACGGCGTCTGCCACACCTGATACAGGTCGAGATCGTAGAGATCGGCGGGGGGGAGGTAGCCGGTGTGCCCGTTCGTGACGTTCATCACCACGAGCGCGAGATCGGGGAACCGCCCTCGCAATTCCGTTTGCAGCTGCGAGTACGCCTCGTTCGGATTCGCGAGGAAGACCACGTCCCCCACCCGCCACACCCAGAGCGGCATGGGGGTCGTCTCCCCCGCGCCCACATCCACCCGGATCCGCCGCTTCCGCGCCAGTCGCTCGGCCTGATAGCGGTCCGCGCACGACTTCAACTGCGCGTCCAGGTCCGCCAGCGACGGCAGATCGGCTTTCAGGGGAAGCTCCACCTCTACTTTCACTGCCTCCAGCCGGCGCGACGGCTCGAAGGGGACCCGCTCCCAGACCGCCAGCGGCGCGCCGGACTCCACCACGCCGCCGTACTTCAGCGCGGTTCGATGCGGCAGCATCCCCTCCAGCGCCGACAGCACGGCGTACCCCAGCTCCCGCCCATGGGAGTCCGCCACGGCGGGGTCGCCGGTATAGACCTCTCGCGGGGCGAGCTCGCCGGACGCGCCCTGGAGGAACAGGCACGGCGCGCCGCCGGTCCTCCCCTCCACCGTCTCTCGCATGGCCCCCACGAAATCCGGGGAGATCAGCCGGTTCTGCCACGCGAGCGTGACCGGATGGCAGGCGTAGTTCGCCAGCGTCGCGATAACGGTCCCGTCTTCCGCCGTCACCTGGCCCACGAGGAGCGTATCGTCCGCCGCGCCGCCCGGATCGTAGCCGCAGACGGTGCGCGACCCCTCCGGGTCGGGCAGGTCCCGGTGCCGCGCGAGGGTGCATCTCCCGGTGGCGAAGGAGAGGATCGCTTCCCGGCGATTCTCCAGGGCCGCACGGGTCGCTCGTACCGCCGCCTCCCGCACCCGCTCCAGGTAGGGGCGGATGAGGCGGCCCCCCGGCTGATCCGCGTCCTCCAGCGTCACCGACGGCCCGGCGTGCGTGTGGGTGAAAGAAATCAGCGCCCGCGCCGGGTCGAGGCCGAGCGCGTCGAGGAGATGCCCCCGCACGAACCGCTCGGAGTCCCGCGTCCGCCACCAGCCGAGGTCCATCACGATCAGCACGAGCGGATCACCGCCCGAAGGGGATTGCAGCGTCAGGGCCGTGCAGGTCAGGGGGCGATGGACGCCCTCCGCCGTGTCGTGCTCCGCCGCGCCCCAGTTTCGCGCGTAGATTCCGACCGGAGGGGTGATGTCCTCCCGCGCCGCTCCAATAAAGCCCGCGAACGACGGTGGCGCCTCGAACAAGGTGGACTCACTCATCCGTTGCTCCTCGAAGTAATGAACAAAGGGGACGCGGGCCTGCGGCACGCGGATCGGAACGGATCAACACGGATTCACCCCCAAATGGAACCACAGATGAACACGGATAAACACAGATAAAACTTCTGGAACCGCAGATGAACGCAGATACACGCGGATAACCCCCTCACCCGATCACCTCTTCAGGGGTTTGGAGGTTCTCTGCGTCTTCGCGTCTCTGCGGTTCAAAGGGGTTGAATCCGCGTGGATCCGTTCCGATCTGCGTGCCGCAGGTCTGCGTCCCTTTATCCATCACCAGTCCCCGACGCTGCCGTCGGCATAGAAGGAGCGTTGCGGAAGCTCCTGCTGGAACGGGTACTTCTTCACCTCTTCCTCGTTGATCTCCACACCGAGGCCGGGCCGAGTGCCGGGGCAGACGGTCCGCCCCAGCGGCTCCACCTCGAAGCATTCCGTCACCACGTCGCCCCGCCACGGCACGTCGAGGTGGACGGATTCACAGATGATGTAACTCGGCGTGGCGAACCCGAACTCCAGGCTGGCGGCGGTGCTCACCGGCCCCTGTGGGTTGTGCGGCGCCATCGAGACGCGGTACGCCTCCGCCATCGCAGCGATGCGCCGGGCTTCCGTCAGGCCGCCGCAGTGGGTAATGTCGGGCTGGATGACGCTGCACGCCCGTTTCTCCAGCAGCTCGCGGAACGGGTGGATGCTCACCAGTCGCTCCCCCGTGGCGATGGGGGTCTTCACCGCTCGCTGAATGAGCGCGATGTCCTCCAGCGTCTCCGGCCAGCAGGGTTCTTCAAACCAGAAGAGGCCGTACGGCTCCAGCGCCTCGGCGAAGAGGAGGCCCATGCGCGGGGACGGGCGGGCGTGGCAGTCCACCATGATGTCGATCCCCTCCCCGACGGCCTCGCGCATCGCGGCGACGCACGCTTCGGCGTACCGGATGGGGCGCAGTCCTTCGAGGGGCATCGTCTCGGGCACGGCCATCGTCTTGAAAGCGGTGTACCCGTCCTCCACCGCCGCCTGCGCCAGTTCGGCGAACCGCTTCGCGTCGGCGGGGTCGGTCTGGTAGAAATCCTCCATCTTCCCCCCGCCGAGATGGCTGTAGAGCCGGATCGTGTCGCGCACGGGGCCGCCCCAGAGCTTGTGGCAGGGAACGCCGTGGACCTTCCCCATGATGTCCCACAACGCAATGTCGATGCCGCTGATGGCGGTCCCCCGCACGATGCCGTTGCCGTGCCAGAAGTGCTGGCGGTACATGATCTGCCAGAGGTACTCGATGCGGGTGGGGTCCTCGCCGATCAAGAGCGGCTCGATGTCCTGGATCGCCCCGACGACGGCGCGGGTGTGCCATTCCAGGGTGGCCTCGCCCCAGCCCCACAGGCCGGGTTCGTCGGTCAGCACCTTCACGAATATCCAGTTGCGCATCCGCGCGTTGCAGATGTGGGTCTCTATGCCGGTGATCTTCAACTGCTGCCTCCGAAACGACGGGGAACTCGTTATGAGCGGTGGGATTCAAACCATCCCTATCTTCCCGCCCGCCGCGCGCCCTTCCTGTTCCACCATCGCACACGCCTTCCAACTCCCCGACTCCCCAATTTCCCAATTCCCCGACTCCCCAATTTCCGGGGCTCACGCGTAGCGGGCGAGGAGCCAGAGCGTGAGCCGCTGCAAGCCGATCAGCACGACCACGATCGCGACGGCCAGGCCGAACACCGCCAGGTTGCTCTCCGGCCCGGCCTTGAACGAGAACGCCAGCGACGTGGAGACCGCCGGGGGATGCACCGCATCCATGAAGATCATCAAGGTGATGGCGACGACCATTGCGAGCCCTGCTGCGCTGTAGCCCGGCCCGAGCGCGAGGAGCGACCCGAACCCGACGAACGCCGCCATCATCTGCGAGAGGACGAGCGTGCGGGTCGTGTTCGTGCCGTGCTCCGGGTCGAGGTAGATGAGGAAGGCGCTGGAAGCGAGCGAGGCGAAGAGCAGCCGCTGGTTGCTGAACGCCTCCACCAGCAGGAAGACCGCCAGCACCGTCAGGGTCGGCAGCAGCGCCAGAGTGAACTCCCCCTTCAGGTTCAGCCGCCGCCGCAGGGAGCGGTTCGCCCCCTCGATGGGCTTCAGGCTCTCCCGCTGATGCTCCGGTCCCTTTTCTTCCGTCTCACCCGCCATCCGCCGCCTCCGCCACTCCTATATCGCTTCGGGGCCGTTGAACCACGAGGGCCGTTATTTCCGGACCGGCTCCGCCTTCCATCCTCAATAAAACGACGGCTCCACCTGCCGACTCCCCCGATAACCCGCCTTTGCCCTGACGGTAAAAATTTATACCTGCACGGCGTTCGACCTAACCCTCCGGCTCTCTCCCGGTAACAGGGAGGAAATCCATTCCCTCCGGCGCCGACTCCCGTACTCCTCTGTATCTGACCCACGTATCCCTGAGATTGACTGATTTCTCCGTTAAGAAGAATCGGGACCTTGGAGCGGCATGGAGGTCATGGGGTGAACGGAAGCCCGGAGGGCCGGTCCGGGATGCGGGCCGTCATAGGGGGGCTGAAGCGAGGGTTCCAGCGTTGACGCGATCCACCCGCCCCCATGCGGCATTCCAGGGGTTGCAGGACAAGCTGGCCGCTAGTTTTCCTTCTCGATCATCAAGCGGCCTTCAGCGCGGGGCAGCGTCACCGTCACCGTTGTGCCCACCCCTACCGTGCTCTCGATCTTCAGCGCGCCGCCGTGGGCCTCCGCGATGCTCCGGCAGATCGAGAGCCCCAGGCCGAAGCCGCCCTGCGCCCGCGCCCGCGACGTGTCCACCCGGTAGAACCGCTCGCACAGGTGCGGCAGGTGCTCCGGCGGTATCCCCTCCCCGGTATCCTTGATCTTAATGAGGACGGTCTCCCCCTCCGCTCGCGCCTGCAGGGAGATGCGGCCTTCCGGCGGGGTGTGGCGGATCGCGTTGTCCAGCAGGTTGATGAACAACCGTTCGAGGTGGTGGGGATCGCCACAGGTCATCAATGCCGGGTCCGGGTCGGCCAGGTACAGCGCCGCCGTCCCCTCCCGCCCGGAGGTGGCGGCGACGGCGCGGCGAAGGACCTCTCCCACCGGGACGGGAACGGCTTCCATCGCCAGTTGGCCGCTGTCGGAGCGGGCGAGGAGGAGCAGGTCCCGGACGATCCGGCCCATGGTGTCGGCGGCGTCATCCGACGCCTGAAGCGCCTGCCGGTACTGCTCCGGCGTGCGCGTCCCGCTCAGAGCGAGGCTCGTGTTGGCCTTGATGACGGTGAGGGGCGTCCGCAGCTCGTGGGAGGCATCCGCCGTGAACAGGCGCTGCTGCTCGTACGCGGCTTCGAGTTGGAGGAACGCCTTTTCCAGCCGGTCGAAGGTGCGGTTGAAGTTCGCGGCCAGCTCCGCGAACTCGTCGCCGCCGGACTCGGGGAGGCGGCGGGACAGGTCCTCCGCCCCGATCTGCTCGGCGGCGAGGGAGATCCTCCGGACGGGCCGCAGCGCCCGGTCGGTCAGGAACGCCCCCCCAAACCCGGCGGCAAACAGCGCGAGGGGAATGAGCAGGAGGAGCGTGCGGTCCAGCTCACGCATGAGCTCGTACGTCTCCGTCAGGGGGTGCGCGAGCTGCACGACGCCCATCGGCTTTCCCTGCCAGAGGACGGGCATGGAGAGCACGCGTAGGGGGGCATCCTCCTGCCGGAGGGTGGACATGACCGGCTCGCCGCTGCCCTTCAGCGCGAGATGGAACGCCTGGCGGTCCCACGGCGCGTCCGGAGACCGGGGGAAGAGGGGATTCCCCTGCACGTCGAGCACGCGGGGGGCGAGGTCCCGGCCCCGGAAGCGGATCACGTTCGGGGGAGGCCGCCGCCCCCCCGGACCGCCGGGCATGGGCGGCGGGGGACCCCCGGGAGCGGGAAAGCCCATGGGAGGGGCAAAAGGATCCGGAGGGGGTGGCTGCATAAGCGGCGGCGGATCCATGAGCGGGGGCGGGCCTCCCCGAAACGGGCGGTCCTCCGGTCCCGGGGAGAACAGCGGGGGGCCGTCCAGAAAGCGGGATGCATCCCGGGCGATGGGGCGCACCGCCCGGGTGAGGTCGTCGTCGATGGCCCGGATCAGCATCACCTGCACGAGCGTATGCACGGTGAAGGCGAACCCGACGAGCGCCAGGGCCAGCGCCCCGGTGTTCCAGAGCGTCAGCCGCGTTCGTACGGAGGTCAGGCGGACCCGTCGCGCCGTCACTCGGACGGCTCCCCGTCCGGGTTCTTGAGGGTGTAGCCCACGCCGTGTACCGTGCGGATGAGCTTGACCGGGCGGTCCGCATCGATCTTCTTCCGCAACAGGCCGATGTGAACGTCCACCGTGTTGGAGTAGCTCTCGTCGTTGTGCCACACCCGGTTCAGGATCACGTCGCGGGAGAGGGGGCGGCCCTCGTTGGCGGCGAGGGCTTCCAGAAGCGTGTACTCGCGGCGGGTCAGCGGGATCTCGCGTCCGGCCCGCGTCACGCGCAGCAGCCCGGTGTCGATCTCCAGGTCGGCGATGCGGATGGTGGAGGTCTTGTGGAGGCGGTCGCGGCGGAGGAGGGCGCGGACGCGGGCGAGCAGCTCGGCGAAATCGAACGGCTTGGGGAGGTAGTCGTCCGCGCCCATCTCCAGGCCCTGCACCCGGTCGCCCACGGCATCGCGGGCGGTGAGCATGAGGATCGGGAGGGTCATGCGGCGGTCGCGTAAAGCGCGGCAGATGCTCCAGCCGTCCCGGCCCGGCAGCATGAGATCGAGGAGGAGGAGGTCGTAAGAATCGGAGAGGGCCATTTTCAGGCCTTCCTCTCCGTCGTACGCGACCTCGACGGAGTAGTGGGCCTCTTCCAGCCCGCGCCGGATCACGTCCGCGATGGGGCGCTCGTCTTCGATGAGGAGGAGTTTCATATCGGTGCGGCTCACATGGTTACACGGTGACACCCGATGGGAAAGGAACCTGAAACGATGGCGGCGTACTTTGCCGGTTATAGGGTATCACACTTCATAATTTCTTCACGTCTGCTGCGAGAGCCTGGGAAGAAGCGTTACGGGCGAATGGAACACGGAGCTTCGCTGCGCTCGCTACACGGAAACCCCGGATCAACAC
>JAHWJO010000489.1 GCA_019348365.1 Armatimonadota bacterium
CAGCACGGGGTGGCGCCGATCCGCCTCCCTCGCCGCTTCGGGCCGGAGGAATTTCGCGCAAAGCAGCGCGGTGAGGGTGAAGGAGACGAGCGTGGAGGCCACCAGCCCGAAGATGAGCGGCCAGACGAGCTCCCGGAACATCATCTCCGTGATCCCCCCGACGAAGAGCAGCGGGGCGAGGGCGAGGACGATCATGAAGGTCGAGGCGAGCACCGCGAGGCGCACTTCGGCGATGCCGTCGACGGTGGCGGTCTTGGGGTCCTTGCCCATCCGGAGGTGGCGCTCCACCGCATGAATGTCGATGATCGAATCGTCCACAAGCCGCCCGATGGAGAGCAGGAGGCCGATCAGAGTCCCGCTGTTGAAGGTCATCCCGAACGGGACCATCATCAGCACCGCGAAGCCGAGCGAGGTGGGGAGCGTCACCATCGCGATCATCGTCCCGCGCCACTCCCCGAGGAAGAGGAGGACCGCGATCCCGGTCAGCAGCACGGCGATCAGCAATTCGTGCCAGACGTTCGCGAAGAGAATCTCGACAAAGTGGGCGTTGTCGTAGGCGACCTCGAAGGTGAGGCCGGGGTTCTCCCGCTCCAGCGTCCGGATCTGCTCCATGACCGCCGGAACGACCTGGGCCGAGCTCGCCCCCGGATTCTGGATGACGGAGACCTCGATGGAGGGGATGACCTCGCCCTCGGTGCCGGGTTCGTGCTTGAGGTAATGGTAGGCGCTGCGGCGCTCCCAGTGGGTGTCCACCACCTCCGCCACGTCGCGGACGTAGACGATGCGCGAGGCCCGGGGGACTTCCCCGCCGACCGCCTCGAGCATGGGCCGGGCGGGGGCGATCTCCGCGGCTCCGCCCATCCCCCCCATCCCCCCCATGCCGCCCATGCCGCCGGAAGCCCCGGCCCCGGCCGCCGGAGCCGGGGTTCCCGCGTTGACGCTCGTGACGGGGTAGTTCATCACGTCCCGGGCGCTCTGCGCGAGGGTCTCCACCCGGACGATCCCCTCCTGCGGCCCGGAGGTGAGCGTGCCTGCCGGGCGCTGCACGTTGAACCGGTCGATGGCGTTCCTCACGTCGAGGATGGAGAGGCCGTAGGCGGCGAGTTTCTCCCGATCCACGATGACCTGAAGCTGCCGCCGGTATCCCCCGAACGGCACGACGGAGTAGACGTTCTGCACCGTCTTCAGGCGATTGATGACGGTGTTGTCCGCGAACTCCCGCACCTTGAGGGGGGTCCAGCCCTTCTCCGGATCCCCCCGCAGGCTCAGGGAGAGGATCGGGAGGTTCAGCGGGTCGATGGGCACGACCCACGACGGTTTGAGGTTCGCCCCCGTGGCCGGCAGGTTGGCCTGGGTGACGCTCATCAGATTCTGCACGTCCACGAGCGCCTTCTGCATGTTCGACCCGTAGGGGAATTCCAGCGTCACGATGGAGAACCCCTCCTGCGAGTTGGACCGGATGAAGCGCAGCCCCTGCATGTGGATGAGCTGCTCTTCGATGGGCTTGGAGACGTAGAGCTCCATCTCGCGGGCGGAGAGGCCGGGCATCATGGTGACGACGCCGATCAGCGGACTCTCCACGTAGGGGGCGAAGCGGCGCGGCAGCACCCGGTCGATCGAGATCCAGGCGAGCGCCATGATCGCCACGTAGAAGGCGATGACGGCGTACGGGTGCTCGATGGACCACCGATGGATGTTGTGGAGGAAGCTCCCCCCGTGGGGCTTCACGGGCAGGTGGGGGTCGTGCCCGGTATGGATTCCGGTGTCGCTCATCGGACCACCACCTTCCCGCGCAGCATGTCCATCCCGCAGGTGAACTTGACCTCGCCGGTTTTCTTCGGGGTGAACGCCACCGTCACCGGCTCGTTCAACGGCAGGTCCTTCTTGATGTTGTACTCCGGGAAGACGACCTCCTGGCCGCAGGTCGCATCCGTCTTCCGGACGAAGGTGATCCGCGCGGGGACCCCCTGCCTCAAAGAAACGCTCGCGGGTTGGTAGCCCTGATCGGTGAGGGAGACGCTCGCCGTTTGGACCGCAGCGGCGGCCTCCTTCGAGGTCTCTTGCGCCGGGGCGCTCTTCGGAGTCTCCTCCTCGCCGGTCGCCGCCGCGCTCTTTTCACCCGCCGCATCGGCCCTCTCCGGCGGTCCGGGGGGGGCTCCTCCGGCGAGCATCTCGCGGATGGGCCGTACGGTACCGCCCTCCCGCAGGTTCTGGTATCCTTCGACGACGACCTGCTGGCCCTCTTCCAGGCCGAACAGGATCTCCGTCTTGACGCCGTTCGACAGGCCGGTCTTCTCGTTGACGGGGCGAACCGTATACTCGCTTTCTCCCCCGGCGGCGGGTTCGGCGACCCAGACGTAGGCGGACGTCTGGGTGGACTGAATGCGTCCTGAAGGAAGGGTCTCCGTGCGGACGGCCCGGGTGGGGATCCAGAGAGTGTCCTCTTTCACCCCGGTCGAGATCTCCATCGTGACGAACTCCCCCGGAACGAACCGGGCATCCCGGTTCGGGTGGAGCGCTTCGACGATCCCGGTTCGGGACCTCGGGTCCACGGCGGGCGTAATGGAGGTCACCTTCGTCACGATCGGCGGCTGCTTCGGGTCCTGATCGCGGGCGAGGACGCGGGCGCCGACCTGGATTCGGTTGAGATCGGTTTCCGCCACGTTCGCCTGGAGGCGGATCGGGCGGATTTCGGCGATCTCCAGGACGGCCTGGCCGGGGTTCACTAGGACGCCGGGGCTGAGGAGTCGCTCGGTGACGACCCCCTCAACGGGGGAGCGGATTTCGGCATAGCCGCGAGCGGTCGTCGCTCCGCCGAGCGCCGCACGGGACTGCTCCTCTCCCGCCTTCGCCTGCTCGATCCGCTTGCGGGCGGTCTCCGCGGCGGCCTGCATGGACCGCACCTGGGCATGCTGGGCGATGAGCCCGGCGTTGGACTGACGGATTTTCGTCCGGGCGGCCTGGATCATCGCATCGCTCTTCCGGAGCTGCGCCTGCGCCGCGCGGACCCCTGCCTGCGCCCCATTGATGGCGGCCTGAGCCTGCCGTACCTTGGCCCGGGCGGTTTCCGCCTGTGCCTGCTCCTGCTGGAACTCCTCGCGGGAGACCGCCCCCTCCTTCACGAGCGTTCGCATCCGTTCAATGCGTTCCTCCCAGTAGGCGAGATCGGCCCGGGCCGCCTGCATCTGCGCCCGGGCATCCGTCACTTCGGAGCGCGCGGCGGTGAGTTGGGCTTCAGCGTTCCGGCGCTCCTCCTGGGCGGCGTCGAGGTTCGCCCGCGCCTCTTCGACAGCGCCTTGCACCGCGCCGAGCTCCGCGCGGGCTTGATTCACCTGCGATAGCGCCTGCCGGTGCTCCTGGCGGGCCACGCCGACGCCCTGCTGCGCCATATTGACCCCGGCGCGCCGCTCCGCCACTTCGGGCTCGACCTGACTCGTATCGAGACGGGCGAGGACCTGCCCTTTCCGGACCCGGTCCCCCGCGTAGAGGGGCATCCACTCGATCCAGCCGGCGACTCGGGGGTAGACCTTCACCTCGGTGTTCGCGACGGCGGACCCGGTGTAGGAGACGGTGTTCGCCACCTCCCCGCGCTCGACGGCGGCGAGCTCCACCGTAGTCACTCCCGGCGGGGCGGGGGTGGACATCTCCATCGCCTGCCCCTCGATGGGGGTCATCGCCCCTTTCCGCCGGAATGCGCCGACGGCCCAGACGGAAACGGCGAACATGAGCGCCATCAGGAGCAGGCCGCCGATCACCTGGCGATTAAGGACGGCTTTCGGGGTGACCTGCTGGCCGGTGCGCCGCATCCGGTAGAGGGTGAAGCCGAGGAGGAGAAGCAGGAGAATGCCGACAGCAAGATAGAAC
>JAHWJO010000490.1 GCA_019348365.1 Armatimonadota bacterium
CCACCAGCGGATCGCTTGAAAAGGCGATCCGCAGCGATGACCGGTTCATGTGGGTAGGTTGGGACCGCTGGACTTCGCCCCAGACGCCTCCGGACCTGGCCCGGCAATTCCCGTCGGTATTAGACCCGATCACAGTGGATGTAGAGATTTCCGCCGGCCAGCGCGAGGACGTGGAGCTGGAGGACGAGGGACTGGAAGGCAACCTCGCCGAGGAGATCGAGAACCCGCTCGTGAAATACGGCTCCAGGGTGGAGAAGCTGGAGAACGGGGAGATCCAGTGCATCCTCACCTACGGCCACCGTCAGGCGGGGACCCTGGCGCTGGGAGACGACGCAACCGTTTTCCCCCGCCAGCCCGATTTCCTCCTGGTGACCACCGTGGATGAGGCCGGCGAGACACGCCAGCACTGGGCGAACAACCAGCTCCGGCTGATGTACGGCCTGAAGGAATGGTACGACGACGTGCTGCTGCCGCCCTCCGGCGCCGTCTTCCGTTTGACCCCCCAGGGAGGGCCGGGACACTACCTCATCTCCACGGAAGGCGCGACCCACGAGGCCACTTACCTCGATAATAACCGGATGAAGGACCTCTCCGCCATGCGGGAACATGCCCTGGCGCAGGAGACCTCCACCCGCGAGATCATCCAGATGATCATGTCCCATCACAGCAAGGGAATGAGCTTCCCGGAGCTGTATGCGGAAGTGATCGTCGTTCGGATGACGAGCGCGCGGATGATCGCCTCGATCCTGAGCTCCTATTACGAGTTCTACACGAAGGGCAACGTCTGGCTCTACAACGCGCGGGACGCCGGGAAAGGCTTCAAGAAGCAGAAGAAAAAATACCTCATCCGGCGTTAAGTCCGATGCTTTTTAACCGCAGATGAACGCGGATAACCCCTGAACCCCTCACCCGATCACCTCTTCACCTCTTCACCTCTTCACCTCTTCACCTCTTCAGGGGTCATCCGCGTTCATCTGCGGTTAAAAAAGGTTTCATACCCGTAAAGGACCCATTCCGTTATGATCTCTCCCTCACCCGATTCCGCGCGTCCGCAGGTTCGGACGCGGTTTGCGCCCAGCCCGACCGGACACCTGCACGTCGGCGTGTGCCGGACGGCGATCTTCGCGTGGGCGCTCGCGCGGCATCACGGCGGCCGGTTTCTCCTCCGGATCGAAGACACCGACAAGGAGCGGGAAGTCGAGGGCGCGACCGAGCGCATCCAGGCCGACCTCCGCTGGCTGGGGCTGGAGTGGGACGAAGGACCGGACATCGGCGGGCCGGTGGGGCCGTACATCCAGAGCGAGCGCCTCCCCATCTATCGGAAGCACGCCGACCGACTCGTGGCGGAGGGGAAGGCGTACCGCTGTTACTGCACGAAGGAGCGTCTGGATGCCATGCGGGAGGCGCAGGCCGCCGCGAAGCTGCCTCCCGGCTACGACCGCCACTGCCGCAATCTCTCGGCGGAGGAGCGCGATAGTCTGGAGAGAGACTGCCCCTCAAGCGTCGTCCGCCTCGCCATGCCGGTCGAAGGCGAGACGAGCTTCGTGGATGCCGTGCGGGGTGAGATCACCTTCGACAACAAGCAGCTCGACGACTTCATCGCCATCAAGAGCGACGGTTTCCCCACCTACAACTTTGCTAACATCGTGGATGACCACGAGATGAAGATCACCCATATCATCCGGGGGGAGGAGTTCATCTCCAGCACGCCGCGCTACATCGTCGCCTACGACCACCTCGGATGGAAAGCGCCGGTGATGATCCACGTCCCGCTCGTCCTCGGGCCGGACCGCAAGAAGCTCTCCAAGCGCCACGGCGACACGACCCTCCAGGAGTACGCCGAAGAGGGGTACCTGCCGGAAGCCCTCGTCAATTTCCTCGTGCTGCTGGGATGGTCGGCGGGGGAGGACATCGAAATTCTCTCGCGGGAGGAGATGGTCGAGCGGTTCACTGTCGACCGGTTCCAGAAATCCGCCGCCATCTTCGATGTGACGAAGCTGGAGTGGATGAACGGCATCTACATCCGGGACCTCGACCCGGAGGAGCTGGCGCAGCGGGTGCGCCCCTGGCTGGAGAGATCGGGGCTGCTGCCCCTGAACCCGTCGGAGGAGGAGATCGCGTATCTCGTCAGAGTGCTCCCGCTCGTGCAGGAGCGAATCAAGAAGCTGTCCGAGGCGCCGGAGAAGCTCGACATCTTCCTGAAGGGTGAGATCGATTACGACCCGAAGGCGGTGCAGAAGCACCTGAGAGGGCCGGTGACCGCCGAATTATTGAACCGGGTCGCCGACGCGCTGGAAGGGGTGAAGCCGTTCGAGGACCCGGCGGCGGTGGAGGAAGCCGTGCGGAAGGCAGGGGAGGAGTTGGACGCGACGGGCGGGAAGATCATCCACCCGGTGCGCGCCGCCGTGACGGGCCGGACGGTCGGCCCCAGCCTCTTCGACGCAATGGCGATGATCGGGAAGGAACGCTGCCAACGGCGATTGCGCCATGCGGCGACCCTCGCCGGAACTCCTCCCTCCGCCGAATAGGGTTTACTCTCAGGAAAGGGATACCTATGCCCAGAGTGGTCACGGTCACGGTTCCCCCGGAACGGACCGACTCGCTTCTCCAGGAGATCCGGGATATCGAAGGGATCCTGGGCCTGAGAGCGCAAAAGGGAATTTCCCTTCAGCCTCCGGGCGACGTTATCACCGTGGAGATCACCAACCGCTCCCTGCCTGTCCTGTCCTGCCTGCTCGACGAATGCGGCATCGGGCACACCGACGGCAGCTCGATCACGATGTCCGAACCGACGAGTGTGGTATCGTCCTCCAGCGCGAGCGCGGTCGCCCAGGACACCAGCGAGTCGACATGGGAAGAGACGGAGGTGATGATCGGGAAAGAGAGCAACATGACCGCCAGCGCCATGTGGTGCATGGCGATCGCCGGGATGATCGCCGCCGTCGGGATAGCCACGAATGCGCTGCACCTCGTCATCGGAGCCATGGTGATCGCCCCCGGTTTCGAGCCGATCACACGGATATCGCTCGGCTGGGTGAGCCGGAGCCACGGCTGGCAGCGCGGGATCAAAGCCACGGCTCTGGGTTATCTGGCGATGCTGGCCGGGGCTGTCGTCGCCACGCTGCTGCTCCGCTTGTTCGGAACTCCCCCACTCGGCGAAAAAGGCTCCTACCTGCCTCCGGGGACCCTCATCACGTACTGGACTTCCGTCACGCCTGCATCGGTCCTGGTGACCCTGATGGCGGGTGTCGCGGGCGCGCTCCTCGTGGTGACCCGCCGTTCCGTTTTAACCGCCGGCGTGATGATCGCGCTGGCGCTGGTCCCGGCGATCACGATCGCCGGCATGGCCGCTGTGTCCGGCGAGATGGCGCTGGCCGGCAGGGGCATGATGCGCTGGACCCTCGAAGCCGGCGCGGTTGCCCTCGCTTCGTGGCTGGTGTTCGCGTGGCAGCAGGACCGAATTCAGAAGCGCCCCATGCGCCTGTGACGGGCTACACCCCCTCCCCGTTCGTTTCTTCGTCGGGGAACTCCACGTTACCCAGGTGGGCCAACTCCTGGGTGTCGGTCGCCGGGCCGTGGGGGAATGGCTCGACCCGGCCCCGGCCTCTTCGATGCGATGGCGATGATCGGGAAGGAGCGCTGCCGGAAGCGGCTCCGCCACGCGGCCCGGTTGTCGGGCGAGAACGCCGGAGACTAAACGTTCGGCGGATACCGCCGGTGCAACCCAATTTGCGGGCTACGATCTTCGGAGTAGCCCGCCAGTTAGTGGTATTGATCCAGAAACCGCCGGGCCGTCTCGCACATGATCGCGATGCCCGTCGGGAGGGCGGCGTCGTTGAAGTTGAAGCGGGGGCTG
>JAHWJO010000491.1 GCA_019348365.1 Armatimonadota bacterium
CCTGCATCGCTTCCCAAGCCTCCCCCGCTTCCGGGAGGGCGAGGGCCATGATACCGAAGCTGGCGAACGCCCCGGCGATGCACTAGCCGCACCAGGTTTTCTCCTTTGCAGGCATCTGGTAGAAGTACCACGCGGAGACGAGCGCATCCGCCGCCGCCTTCCCCGCCAGCGCGATAGGGACCCACGGCTGTTCCTTCGCCCGGTTCGCGCCGCCGAACGCCGCCATCGGGAGGTTGGCCGCGAAGCTCGTCACGCCCATTGTGCCGTCCGGCGCGCCGAACCGGTACGCCGATTCGGACGAGTTGACCTTGTCGGAGTCGAACCCATCGAGGGGCGGGTCCGGGAGGTGCTGCACGATCCCGGTCTGGAGGAGCGAGACCGCGCCCATCGCGGCGATCCCGACGAGCGACAGGCCGATGATCGCGCGGCGGCGCTTCAGGCTGTCGGTCTGCTTGTTCTGAAGGTCTTCGCGGAGCTGCTGCGGATCCATGCGAGTCCTTTCAGGGGGTGAATGAGATCACGACGGGAGAGTTGCCACAAGGGACCTGAATGGCTACCGGCTTTCGTTCTCCGTCCTCCATACGCTGAGGTCGGGGCGCTTCTTCGCCGGAGCTACTTCCCACACATCGGGAGCGGGGCGTACTCGTTCCGTCCCTCCGAAAGGTCTCGGCCCCGCACGAGGTAGATCCGGTGGCCCCGCGCCCACTCGTCGCCGGGGTTGAAGGCGACGCTGGACGGCATGTAGCGCATCGTGTAGCCGCAGCGGCGCTTGCTGGAGGTGTTGGTGCGGGAGCTGTGGAGGGTCCAGGCATCGTGGAAGTGGCATTCCCCCACTTGCAGCTCCAGGTCCACGGCGCGGCTTTCGTCCACGTAGTCGCGCTTGATCTCGATCCCGAACACGTTTTCCTGGGAGTCGACGGGCACGTATTCGTCGATGCCGGTGCGCTGCCGGTGCGAGCCGGGGAGGACCCGCATGCAGCCGTTCTCCATGGTGGACTCGTCCACCGCCAGCCAGAGGGTGATGACCTGCATCGGCTGGAGGCGGTCCTTCCAGTACGCGCCGTCGGTGTGCCAGGGGACCGCCTTGCCGTCGCCGCGCGGCTTGGCGATGAAATGGCTGGACCAGAGCGCGATGTCCGGCCCGATGAAATCCTCGATCACGTCGAGGACGCGGGGGTGGCACAGGTAGCGGAAGAGCCATGGGTCGGCGAAGTGGGGAACGTCCATGCCCTCCGGGCGCTTCCCTTCGGGCAGGGCGGCGATCATCTCATCGACATGGTCCCGCAGGGCGTCCATTTCTTCGCTGGTGAAGATCCGCCCGAACTTCAGGTAGCCGTTTTCCCGGTAGAACTCGACCTGTTCGGGCGTGGCGTGATCCACCACCTCCCACTGATCCGTTGCAGCCGCCATCCTCATCTCCTCCCTCATCGTCGTATCGGCATCATGGAGATTGGCGGTTTTCGCAGCAGTTCCTACCGGATTTTTCTTCACCGCAGAGACGCGGAGACGCAGAGAACCCCTGACTACAAATGGAACCGCAGATGAACGCAGATAGGAATTATAATATTCCTATCTGCGTTCATCTGCAGTTCCAGTAGAGTTTTTCTTTGTGTTCTTTGTATCCTTCGAGGTTCAAAGGGGGTTTGGGGGTTCGCTGCGTCTCCGCGTCTCTGCGGTGAAGATCATCTAGCGGGTCGTGAGGGGACCCATCTTCACGACCTCGAAGTGATCGCCCTTCACGCGCTTCAGGGTGCTCAGGGCTTCGTCGTTCCAGCGGGAGTCCGGCGCACCGGAGAGGAACCAGTTGCCCCCGTTATCGGCGAGGAACATCCCGTACTTCTTGAGGGCTTTGAGGATGACCTGGGCGCTCGGCGGGAAGCCGGAAATATCAAAGTTGGCTTTCAGGCGGACCCGCATCCCCATCGGCGGCAGAGCGGGATCGGTCTTGGAACTGGCGAAGTGTCGCGCCGGGTGGACGTAGGCTCGCCGGGAGTTCTTCACCGTGAACCGGAGCGCGTGGCGGATCTCCTTCAGCTCCTCCACCTCTTCGTAACGGACGAGGCCGGGGAAGATGGGGAGGCCCGCCGCGTCCGCCGAAGTCCAGCCCGCCGGGCGCAGGGCGTTGGAGTTGAGGTCGAAGATCGCGCCGGAGGCCGCCGTCCAGTTGCCGGCGTTCGGGAAAGAATAGAACATCTCATAAAGCTTGCCGCGATCCCGGTCCACCACGATAACATGCCGGTCCCCATCAGAATCGGGGCCGCCCTCGATGGGAGCGTTGACGGGGATCGGGTACGGGCCGGGGTCGCTCTCGTCGGCGTAGTCGAACTGGACCTGAGCCGGGGAGAAGTCGCCGGTGGTGACGACGTACGGGATGCCGAACGGGCCGCCGTTCCAGTTCGCGCCGAAATCCGGGTGGAGGTTGACGTACCGCCCGATGCTGTTGACCAGCGTGTCCGAGTTGGGATCGACCGGGTCGCGGTCCACGGGCCGGTTCCACTCGTTGTCGGGGGGGAGGACCTGAAGGCCGTCCAGGTTGCCGTTGAGGACGGCGGTGGGCCGCTTCACCTCCGCCGACAGCGGGACGGCGATCCCGACGGACTGCTGAAGGATGCGGACCACGTCCTCGATGTTGACCGCGCCGTTTCCGTCGGCGTCGGCTTCGGTCTGCTGCTCCGGGGAGAGCGCCGCCACGCCGAGGAGGGATTGCAGGGTCAGATGGGCGTCTTTCAGGTTGATCAGGCCGTCGCGGTTCACGTCCCCTTTGGAGGGGAGTGAAACGGTCAGCGGAACGGCGTTGGTCGGGAGTTGCGCGTGAACCGGCGCAGCAAGCGATAGAGCGGCGAGGGCGGCCAGCGCCCCCCGTGTGATTCGGGTGAGTCCTCCCATGAGGGATCGGTCCTTTCGGTAGCCGGGCGGTCGTATCGAGGCGGTCAGGCGCTCGACGTAGATCCCTGGCTTTGCGTGCTCTGCCTTTCGACGGAGTTGCCGTTTCGAGGAAGCGCGCTCTGAAAGGAGGGGCTTCCATCAAGTGATGGGGTGCCGCGATAAAAAGGGCGTTACGGCGGTTGAGAAGCTCCTGCCGGGTCTGGGTTTACATAATCCCGGAGGGGTGTGTCTGGTTATGCCACATCGCCCGCCGATTCCCCTTCGGATGCGGAGGTTCGGAAGGGATTCCAGGTGACGATTATGTTAAATCGTCCGATTCTCGCAGGCAAGAAAGAGTGTTGGGATCGGGAGAGACGGAGATCGTATCCGTTCGCGAGGGGGCGACATCGCTGCGTTTCACCTTGCCCCGGCAGGCGGTCTCCTTGCACGTCATTGAATGGGAGCGTTGAGTAACAGGGTTCACCTTCCGAGGAGAGCGACTCCGGAGTATGAGGACTTGGAGCCTTCAATGGAACGATCCGGAGCGAGGGAGGGGAAGCGCTGCAGCGACAAGAATCACATGCTGGAGCTCGCCGGAGAAGGATGTCCAGTTGCAGTCTGAGCGGCGGTTCCCTTCCACATCGTCAGGCTGTGGATGTTCGTCGGAGTAACAGGTATCCATGATCCGTTTCATAAATCGAAAGCCTTCGCCGTGAAGATTCGCCCGTTCCTTCATCTCCTCCCGTTGCTCATCGTTTTGGCCGCATTTTCCCTGGGGCCACAGAAAGGCATGGCTGTGCAGGCAGAAGCGTACGATATCGTCATCGTGGGCGGGACGCCGGGCGGCATCATGGCCGCGATCGGCGCGGCGCGGGGCGGGCGGTCCGTGGTCCTGCTCGAACGGACCATGCACCTCGGCGGCCTTCCGGCGAACGGCCTGGGCGCGACGGACATTCACACGCGGGGCGCCACCGGGGGACTC
>JAHWJO010000492.1 GCA_019348365.1 Armatimonadota bacterium
GCAGGAACATCGCGCCGGGGGCGTATCGGAGGTACTCGGAGAAGTCTTCTCCGCCCATCGACGGCTCGAAATACCAGCGGACGTGATCCGGACCCAGCAGGTCGGCGGCGGTCTCGGCGATGAGCTTCGCCATCTCCCGCTCGTTCATCGTCACGCCGCAGCCCAGGGTGTACTCCAGCGCGTACTCTGCGCGGAAGGCGGCGCACACCCCGGCGATGATCCGTTCCAGCCGCTCCGGCATGGCCTCGCGCACCTCCGGGTTCAGGGTGCGGACCGTCCCTTTCAGCACCGCCTGATTGGGGATCACGTTGTCGGTGTGCCCGGCGTTGAACGCGCCCACCGTGACCACCACGGGCTCCAGGGGGGTGACTTCCCGGCTGACGAGCGTCTGGAGCGAAGCCACGAGCTGCGCCCCGACCATGATCGGGTCCACGGCGAGGTGAGGGTATGCGGCGTGCCCCCCTTGCCCGGTGATCGTGAGGATGAAGGTGTCCGCCGATGCGAGAATAGGGCCGCTCTTGATGCTGATGTTGCCCGGCTCGGTGTCGTTCCAGTCGTGGAGCGCGATGATCCCCTCCACGCCGTTCATCACCCCCTCCTCGATCATGGCCCTCGCGCCCTGGACGTTCTCCTCGGAGGGCTGGAAGATGAACCGGATCGTCCCCTTCAGTCCGTCTTTCAATTCCGAGAGGACGCGCGCCGTTCCCACCAGAACCGACGTGTGCCCGTCATGTCCGCAGGCGTGCATGAGGCCGGGAGTCTGTGATTTGTAAGGGAGGTCGTTGAGCTCATGGATCGGGAGGGCATCCATGTCGGCGCGAAGGGCGAAGATCGGGCCGTCCTGCGCGCCTTTCAGGTCCGCCACCACGCCGGTCTTCGCCACGCGCCGGACCTCCATGCCGTAGGATTCGAGCATCTGAGCGACGATGCCGCCGGTGCGGTGCTCCTGAAAGCCCAATTCAGGATGCGCGTGCAGATCGTGACGGAGCTTGACGATGGAGGGCAAGATGGTGGTGATTTTCTGCTCAAACGTGCGGTCCATGACACCTCCAGACCCGATAACCCTCCCCGCTCTCTGTTGTGGAGGGGATGTATTCGTATGATTCAACTTCATGGCATGAGTTCCCCGTCAGGGCGGCGATTCCCGCCCATAAATTGCCCGGAATCGTCCGCAATGAAATCACCCGGCGCAACGGAGAAATCGATCTTTTACCGGGGGCCATCTCATGATATAATCGTACCAGTGCCCTGCCCTCGTAGCTCAGCTGGATAGAGCTGGGGCGTCCTAAGCCCTGAGTCGGGGGTTCGAGTCCCTCCGAGGGTATCCTTTCGATCCCCACCGGCCCGATGCAAGATACTTGCATCGGGTTTTTTTATTTGCCCAGGACGGCGGGTTACACGTTCCTGCGTTCAGGAAAGCTGCATCAACAGGTCCGTCCGGTTGCTGATGATCCCATCCACGCCCATGGAGACCAGCCGTTCCATCTCCACCCATGCGTCGACCGTCCAGGCGAATACCCATAACCCTCTGTCATGGAGGCGCTCCACCCGCTCCCGGTTCAGGAGGGGGTACTGCCACGTCACCGCATCCGTGTCCAGTGAATCGATGAACTCCGGAGTGATCCGGTCGTCCCAGGCCCGGTCGAGGGAGAGGGAGAGCGGGATTTCCGGGTCCATGCGGCGGATACGTTCGCGGCTTTGAATGCCTCCGCCGGGGACGACGACGTTGCGGTAGCCGGTCTGCCGGAGCGTGCGGACCAGACCCTCCTCGAACCCCTCCCCTTTCAGGTCGATCATCATGGCGCACCGGCCCTGACACATGGCAATCGCCTCCGACAGGGTGGGAATCCGCTCCCCTTTTTCCAGGTCCACTGCGCGAAGCTCCTCCAGCGAATGAGCCGGGATGCTGAGGCTCCGCCCTTCCGTCCCGTGGATCGTCTCGTCATGCGCCAGGACGAGCGCCCCGTCGGCGGTTTGCCGGAGGTCCACTTCGATCATATCGACCCCCATCTCCATCGCGCTGCGGTAGGATCGGAGGGTGTTCTCCGGCTCCAGCTTCGGCGCGCCCCGGTGTCCCACACGAATGACCCCTGCCTCTCTCTGTCTCTCCGTCCAGATCATCAAATCCCATTCTCCTCCTGTTCGGTCGGCTCTCACACCTATATTCGATCCGTTCATCGGCTCCAACTGCCCGAATCACGACAGATAATGGCAATTTTTGGAGTAGGAAGCGCGAAACTATTCGAGAATCTCTCCACTACCGGGTACAATGGTATCTCCAAAGTGGGGCATTTCACCGGCAATCGGCGTACGGAGTTCAATCAGGGGAGGAAGCATGAGCCATCCCATACGGGCCGCCGTCATCGGGGGATCGGGGTTCGGGAAGTTTCACGCGCAATGGTACGCCCGCGAAGGGGCGGAGGTCGTGGCCTACACAGGAACCTCGGAGGAGTCGGCGGAAGCCGCCGGTGGTCCCCTCCGCAACCTGACCGGTCAGAATCCGAAAGGATACGCCGATGCGGAAGCGATGCTTCAAACGGAGCATCCGGACGTGGTGAGCGTCTGTACGCCTCCGGCCTGCCATATCGAGCCGGCCATGGCCGCCCTGAAGGCGGGAGCGCATGTCCTGTGCGAAAAGCCCCTCCTCTACGATTCCGAACTCTCTTCCGCCGAGACGCTCGAACGCTCCGCCGCCCTCGTTGATGTGGCAAATCAGCAGAGTCTCGTCCTGGCGGTGAACCTCCAGTACGCCGCAACGCTCGACCTCTACCGGGAATTGTATGAGAGGGTGTGGGGCGCGCTGGAGACGTACAACGCCTACTCGTTCGAGATGGAGAGCAAGGGCAACCGGCGCGGCGCGCACACCTTCGAGCAGATCTGGATCGAGCTTGGCCCCCACGCGATCACGCCTCTCCTGATAAGTCTCCCCAACGCCGCGCTCGTCGAGGATTCCCTGCAAACGGAGATGAACGAGACCGACGTGCGCGTGGAGATGGAGTTTGAAAATCCGGGCGGCCACCGGATCCCCGTGCAACTCCGGACCGGCGCCTGCACTAAAGATGCCACCCCCGTCCGCCGTTTCGGGTTCAACAACTTCCGGGTGGAGATCGAGGCGCGGAAGGACGAGTCCGGACTCTTTACGTCGGCGCTGCGGCACGCTGAAAGCGGAAAAGAGATCGCGGGAGACGATTTCATGCGGGTCAGCGTCCGCCGCTTCCTCCAGGCCGCGCGGGGGCAGGGGACTCCCCTGGTGTCGGGCATACAGGCTCAACGGAACCTGGCTGTCATGCTCGCCGTGCTGGACCGCCTTCGCAGATAACCGCCTTTTTCCCGCGCGCCGGCCACAAACCGCGATCCTGAGGCATTTCATCTATAACGGAGGAATCCTCACCCGCGCTATCGGTCAGGAGGTTTACCAGGCAAGCGTATCGGGTATCTATTCATCACATTACCGCACTCTTGTCCGTGTCGATTCCCCCGCCCTCTCCTCCTGTTCATCCGCGTGCTTCGCAAACGAGGAACCGCATCTGTAGGAAACAGGGTCTTATTCATTGGAGATGGGTTCCAGGTTCCACTCATCGATTCGACTTCATCGGGCTATGGAAGGGAGTCACCGTTGCGCTCCAGCTTTATCCTCTCTGCGCTCCTCTTCTTCAGCGCCTCCGCTGCCTCCACCGCCTGGGCCAAATCCAGCAGTGTCAGCATCGCTTATCGCAATTTCGGTCCGTTCAAGACCTATGTGGTCACGGCCAACCTGAACGATTCCGATGTAAAAGTCACCCCGATCCTCAGCCGCCACGGCATCGGCTCCGCCGAGCGGTACAGCTCGATGATC
>JAHWJO010000075.1 GCA_019348365.1 Armatimonadota bacterium
CTCTTCTGCCAATGCGGGGGAGATGTAGTTTTGGGAAAAGGTTCGGTGGAGACTGCCGATTTATGATAAAGTCGATAATATATTCTATTTTCTTCATCGTATCGGTCAAGTAACGAATCCCATTGAGGAGCGGTCGCAAGCCATAAAGATCCCATCAGAGCGCATCCGGCGGCCAGGACGGTGATGCGCCTGAAGCGGTTTGGGGGCAGGAGGGTGGGAGGCATTAACGTGGATCGCGCTGCTTCAATCCGCTGCATCAGCACCTCCCGGACGGCATCCGGACGGGGAGAGGGGAGAGGGCGAGCGTGAGCGTCGGAGGTGAGGAGCTGATATATTTGGGTTAGCTCCTGCCACTCCCCCCGGCAGGCGGCGCATTTCGATAAATGGTCCTGCATTTCCGGGGATAACGGCCCGCCTATTTCTATCTCCCCTTGATAAGACCGCAGGAAATTACAACCACGACGGATCATCTCCATTCCTCCACATCTCCTAAATCGCGACGAAGCCGGTGCATGGCCAGATATAAACGGGAGCGAACCGTATTGGGGGGCAGGTCCAGTATCCCCGCCACTTCATCCGCTGAATATTCACCATAATAGCGCAGCGTAACGACCAATCTCAGCTTCTCAGGGAGCTTTGCAATTGCATCATGAAGGGTTAGCCGCCGGTCCCAGTCTCTCATGCCCCGATCCACTTGTGAAAGCGAGGAAAACTGCATTCGGTTCTCTTCCCACCTCTCATCCAGGTTGGAATCTACGCGAGCGGCTTCTCTACTCTGGCGTCGAGCTTCATCCAGGCAGTGGTGGACGGCAATCGAATGGAGCCATGTGGAAAAGCGCGCCGCCCCCCGGAATCGGGAAAGATGCCGCCATGCTTTGAAGAAGATCTCCTGTGTGGCATCCTCAGCAACCTCCCGTCTGCCTAAAATACGGTAGGCCAGATAAAAGGTTTTATCGTAATAAAACTCTACGAGCCGATTAAACGCCTGCAGATCCCCGGATCGGCTCTGAAGAAGGAGGTCATCCAGATCATTCTCGTTCAAGGTCTCCTCGCCGGATATGGAGAGGGAAGCAACGCTCATCAGGAACTCATTTCATCAGTCCAACGCTCATTTGATGGATACATCACCTTTGACGACGCGCATCATGTAAAACAATCAATTGAATTTGCCGTGAGCTAATAATGATAGTCTCCTCTCCTATTAAAGAAAACCTTCCCCAGCGGGTACGTTCCAGAGATGTGGGACCGTCAATCCAACCTCCCGCCAAATTTCACTGGCATATCATTAGATTAGCTTTTTTTAACGCATCAAAACGGGAGCCGGGTATCATTTACCCTTTTGAGAGGAACGGGTTTCAGCTGCTGCAGATAGACGAGCTTGAGGGGAACGGGCGGGGACTGGCGCATAGCCTCTCCCTTCGGGGGATCCAGAATTCCGCACTCAACCAATTTTCCTTGCCGTTTGGCAGCGTGCGCGTCAGAGTGTGGAGGAAAGCGGCCCTGCTCCGGGGAAGGAGAGGAGTAAGGAACAGCCTGTAGGGAACCCATCAACTTCATGTGGCCTTGGGAGGCGGAGCGGCATCGATGCTTAAGCGGATCTACGATTGGACGGATGAGCGAACCGGACTGGTCAGCATGGCCGAAGAGGAGATGCATAAACCCCTCCCCCCCGGAGTTGGTTGGCCGTTCAGCCTCGGCAGCGCGATTCTGTTCCTCGTCATCGTTCAATTCGTGACCGGCTTCACCCTCGCCACCCTGTACGCCCCCACGCCGGACCACGCCTACGCCAGCATCCAGTACCTGGAGCGGAACGTCCCGTACGGGCGAATTGTGCGGGGACTGCACCACTGGACCGCGAGCGTCGTGGTCATCGTGATGTTCCTTCACCTCCTCCGAACGCTGATCTACGGCGCGTACAAGCGCCCGCGCGAGATGACCTGGATGTTCGGTGTCGGTCTCTTCTTCGTCATGCTCGGCTTCGCGTTCACCGGCTACCTGCTCCCGTGGGACCAGAAATCGTACTGGGGAACCGTCGTCGGCACCGAGATCGCCGCGAGCGTGCCGCTGGTCGGGGAGTACGTCCTGAGACTCATGCGCGGCTCGAACGACGTGGGGGCGCTTACTCTCAGCCGATTCTACGCCGTCCATGTCATGCTCCTGCCGTGGTTGCTGATCGGGCTGTTGAGCGGGCATCTCTTCCTCGTCCGCAAGCTGGGGACGGCGGGGCCGTGGGCGGAGCATCAGGGCGAGAACGCGCGGCCCAATCCGTTTTACCCCAACCAGGTGTTCAAGGATATGGTGGTGGCGGTGGGGATCGGCGCGTTCGTCCTCTACATGGCGATTCAGGTCGGCGCGCCGCTGGAGCCGGTCGCCAACCCGGCGGCGACGGATTACATCCCGCGTCCGGAGTGGTACTTCCTCTCGCTCTACCAGTTGCTGAAGTACCTGCCGGGCCGGCTGGAGGTCGTCGGGACGTTCATTCTGCCGACCCTCGGCGGAATCGCGCTCTTCTTCCTCCCGTTTCTCGACCGCAGTCCGGAGCGTCACCCCCTCAAGCGCCCGTGGGTGGTGGGCATCGCCGGGGTCACGACGCTCGGCATCGCGATCCTGACGGCGGTGGCGATGTTTACCAACCCGAAGCAGCCGGGGGCGGAGACTCCCGTCGCCGACCCCACCATGACCGGGCCGGTGACGGCAGCGGCGGACCCGGTCCGGGGCAAGAAGCTGTATGAGGATTTTGCTTGCGGCTCGTGCCACGTCATCAGCGGTCAGGGGAACGCCGTGGGGCCGGAGCTCACCCACGTCGGCTCCCAGCGGGATGCGGCGTACCTGAAGAAGAAGACCATCAACCCGAAATTCGACAATCCCGAAAGCATCATGCCGCCCACCCAGGCTCCCCCGAAGGACATCGACGATCTGGTCGCCTACATGGAATCGTTGAAGTAATACAGGTTACCATGGGGAAGGATTCCCGGCCTGATGGAGATTCAGGATTAACGAATTCCGGGAGTTTCCCCAGGCGTTCGGTGGGAAACAGTTTCGGCAGAGGAAAGGTTCAGGAGAAGAGACAAGCATGGCTGATGAAACACCCCCGTCACCGACTCCGGCCTCCCGGAGCGCGGAAGGAGCGAGCACGAAACGCACCCGGCGCAGCCTGATGGAGTGGGGCATCCACCTCCTCGCCGCGCTGGCGACGGCGATGGTCGCGTTGCCGGTGCTCGGCACGCTGCTCTCACCCATCTATGCGCGGTCGAAAAGCGAGAACTGGGTGACCGTCGGAGCATCGGACCAGTTTCCCGACGGCGAGACCGTCAAGGTGGTGTTCAAGCAGGTGAAGCGCGACGGATACATGGAAAGCGAGCATCCCGTCACGGTGTACGTGAGTCGCCAGGCGGACCGCTACACCGTTTTCAGCGCGACCTGCACCCACCTCGGATGCGCGGTGAACTGGATCGGCGCCGAGAAGAAATTCCAGTGCCCCTGTCACAATGGGGCCTTTGGGCCGGACGGAAAGGTGCTGTACGGGCCGCCTCCGAAGCCGCTGCCCCAGCTCCAGGCGCGCGTGAACGGGGACGGACAGCTCGAAGTCCTGGCGATCTAGGCGATGCTGACCGAGCTGGCAGGTCTGGCACGGGGAGACCACGACCGCGACCGGGCGGTGAAGGCCCACCTTCTCAACGTCGTGAGCGGCAACGGCGCTACGACGGTCGGGGCGGGGACGGTGGAGATCGCGACGCACATCGAGCGCACTCGGGTGATCTATGCGGCGTACCCGGAGATCCCGCGGGGTCCGGTGTTCCCTCAGGAGGTGAGATCCGACTCTCCGAGCGTGATGGCGGTCGCGTACGGCAGCACGCTTGACCTGGTGATCGCCACCGTCAACCTCTCGCCGGAGCCGGTGCAGGCGGTCCTCTGGGTGCCGGGCATGGGCTCGCTGCTCTACGACCGTCTCGAAGAACAGCACGTCCCGCTGGCGGGGGGACTCGCATGGATGGAGCTGCCGGGATACGCGCAGGCCGCGTACGAGTTGCGATGATCGGTTGCCGTTAGCCCGGCGATTAAAATCACGGCTGGAAATGCACGAAGTCGGCCTACGCCGACTTTAATTCCAACCATTTTCTATCCACCTGGTGACAGCTCCCAATTTTCTTTGAAATAGGAATCATGGGAATAACGGCTTCCTACCTGCGATTTCCTTCCGGGCATAAGGCTGAGGTACTGGATAATCCCCCTCTCTACTTCCTCGCCCTCCAGGTCCTCCACGACCCCGACCGGGATAAGTGGGTAGGCGACGAAGAGGAGATCGACTGGAGAATCCTGGAAGCCGGAGGATGGGAGCGCCTCGACATCGACAGGAACTGGGAGGGAATCCATTACCTGCTGACCGAACAGAAGGAGCCGGCCCCCTCTCCGTTGTCTCATGCGATCTTCGGTAAGAGGCGAATCCAGAGAGGCGCGGGACTCTTCTTCAATCCGACCGAAGAAGTAGAGAGAGTGGCGGAAGCCCTGTCCGGAGTCGACCAAAAGGACATGGAAGCCCGGTACAATCCCCTCGAAATGAAGAGGAGGAAGATCTACCCGGAGGGATGGGATTTAGCGGGCGAAGAGGGGCTGGGTCGTCTCCTCGAAAGTTACAACGGACTCGCACAGTTCTATCATAGAGCGGCGCGGGAGGGGACGGCTGTCCTCATCGAAATTGGCTGATCGGGCGAAGTGAAAGGGAGAGTTTATGGACCTATCGGGGAGAGTGGCGCTGGTGACGGGGGCGAGCGGGGGCATCGGTCGTGCCATTGCCGAGGAGCTGGCGCGTTCGGGGGCGCAGGTGGCGCTCAACTACAGCCGCAGCGCCGCGAAGGCGGAGGAAGCCGCCGCGTCCATCAAAGGGGTGGGCAGGCAGGCGTTTGCGGTTCAGGCCGACGTGACCGACCCCGAAGCCGTGGAAGCGATGTTCAAGCAGGTCCAGGAGCGGTGGGGACGTCTGGATATCCTCGTCAACAACTCCGGCGTCACGCGGGACGGCCTGCTCATGCGGATGAAGGACGAGGACTGGGACGCGGTGCTCGACACGAACCTGAAAGGGGCGTTCCACTGCTCCCGCGCCGCCGTGAAGGTGATGATGAAGCAGCGGAGCGGGCGGATCGTCAACATCAGCAGCGTGGTGGGAGTGATCGGCAATCCGGGCCAGTCGAATTACTGCGCGTCGAAGGCGGGCCTCATCGGGTTCACCAAGGCGCTGGCGAAGGAGGTCGGCAGCCGGGGGATCACAGTGAACGCCATCGCGCCGGGGTTCATCACGACCGAGATGACGGCCCAGCTTCCCGAAGAGGTTGGTGAGCGGATCCGGAGCAACGTGCCGCTGGGACAGTTCGGGGAGCCCGCCGACGTGGCGGCGGCGGTCGCCTATCTCGCCTCCGACGGCGCGAAATACGTGACCGGCCATGTCCTGCATGTAGACGGCGGCCTGGGGATGTAGCGGCTCAAAGGGGGAACGGCGTGACGGAAGTTCAGACATGGCTCTATGCTCTGGCCTGCGTCCTGGTCCCGGTGGCCTGGGGGGTACTCGTCGTCCGGGTGACCGGGAGGGTGGAATCGTGGATCGGTGATCGGTTCCGGCGGGGCAAGGAAGACCGCCCCGATCTTCCTCCCCTGGAATATCACCTCTAAACGGCGGCGATGCTTCCGCTTTCATTGGATGTCGGGATCGGCGCTTCCGTCTCCCTGCCCGCACTGGTGTTCATGGGGCTTCTGGTGGGCTACGTGGCGGGGCTGTTCGGCGTGGGGGGAGGATTCCTGCTGACCCCTCTTCTAATGAACGTGTTCGGGGTCCCGGCCCCGGTCGCTGTCGGATCGACGCTGTGCCAGAATTGCGGCACCTCCATCGCTTCCTATCTCAAGTACCGCCACCTGAAGCGGGGAGAGCCGAGGATCGACCTCGTGATGATCGGCGGGAGCCTGATGGGCGTGGATGCCGGCACGCGAGCGCTGCACGCCCTGAACCACCTCCCGCCCTGGACCCTCGCGAGCGGCAGGGCTGTCGCCCCGGCCCATTTCGTGCTGGACGTGCTCTTCATCGTTCTGCTCTCCTTCACGTCCGTTTTTATCTTCCGCGAAGTGATGCTGTCCCGGAACCGTCCTCCGCGCGGGGATGCGACCCGGCCGGGTCCCCTGGCAACCCGCATCCGAATCCCGCCTTATGTAGACCTGCCGAATGTCGGCCTGTACCGGGTATCCGTCCCCTTATTGGCCTACCTGGGTTTTCTTCTGGGGGTCGCCTCCGGGGTAATGGGGGTGGGGGGAGGAGTCCTCTTCACGCCGATCCTGCTCTATGGATTTGGCCTGTCGGCGCGCAACGCCGCCGGAACGGGCATCCTGCTCCTGTTCGTCACGGTCGCGCTGGGGACCGTGCAACAAGCCTTTCACGGCTACGTATCACTCCCGCTTGCCATGGGAATCCTGGTCGGATCGTCCGTCGGCTCCCAATTAGGCGTGCTCACGACCCATCACTTGCCCAATCGGCATCTCCGGATGCTGTTCGCCCTCCTGACGGCGGGAACCGTTCTACTGACCGCGTGGGACCTGGCGGGATTGATGGGCTGGCGTTAGAACGGAATCGCTGGGGGTACACTTTTCGGAGAGGCTCTTAAATGAAACTCGTTTCCAGGTTGGAGCCGACAAAAACAAGAACCCCGGACGAATCCGAGGTTCTCACCTACTTGCATCTGATACACTTCCTTCGCTCCAGAAGGAGCGCGGGCGTTCGTTAGTAGGACGCGGTCTTTCCGGCGATGGCTTTCCAGATCGCAAGGAAGACCAGAGCGCCGATGGTGGCGATGAAGATGCTGCCGATATTCACGCCGGTCGCGCCAACGCCCATGCCCGTGGCTCTCCAGATCCATCCGCCAAAGACGGCGCCCACGATACCGATCAGCATCGTCATCAGGAAGCCGCCCGGCTCGCGGCCCGGCATGATCACCTTGGCGAGCCATCCCGCGATCAAGCCCACAACGATCCATGCTAAAAACGACATACATTCCTCCTGTCGTGAAGACTTCATATCTATATCGACCGGAAGGGAGATCCGTCATCCCTCGTCCGGACAATGGGATTTCTCGCTTCATATTTACCCTCACGACAGGGTCCTTAATCTTTGGGGCACAGGTCTCAGGCGGCTCTCGAAAGTAGGTCAGAGGGGTTCGATCTCCCCATTCTCCTCTATCGTATCCAGGTAATCGTCGTCCTCCTCGGCCAGATCGCGAATCCGGCGGTAGGCAATATCGAAGAAAAGCATGACCTGTTCGGCGGTCTCTTCCGTAGAGGAGCCGGATTTGAGGAGCTGAGATGCCATGGCGGCGCTTGTCAACTGAGTGGCGGCCTGGATGCTCAGGTGCTGCGCCTCGTCCATCTCCTCGTACTCCTCATCAAACATCGAATACATCGGTTCCATAAGGACTGCTCCTCTCCAACGATGGCCGACCGGGCAGGGAACAACCGGCAGTGCAGGGGGATTGACCGGTGAGTGACGCGCGTCACAGGCGAATTATAGCCGTCTCCGCCACAGAACCGTGAATCCGCGCCCCCATAGCTAAAGAGCGCCCGGCGTGAGATTATTGAACCTCCCCCCTCCACCGTCCGTCCATTGTCGTCTTCGCATGAGACGCAGTACAATAATCGTGCAGTATCGTGCAGTGTTGAAGGTGTATATTGTCTGCTGACGCGCTCACTAGAAACGCTTCGCCCTGGATCGGGGCTTTTCCCGAATCCGCTTGGAGCATGAACGCGGTCGTGAACGCAGTCGTGCATTTCAGGCGATCAGGATCAACCCTATGTATTAGTGTGCGTTGCGTCGTACTCTCGTAGAACTGTTCCCGAAGGACCGGATAGAAAGGATATGCACCGGTGGCCCAACAATACGAAGACCTGTCCGCATTTTCCAGCCTGCGTGATCTGCTCAATCGCACCAACCTTTGCACCGTCAGTGATTATCCCCCCCGGGAGTGCGGCATTGCGACCTTCACCCGCGATTTGATCGACGCGATCCACCAGTTCACCCCGTTTTCCCAGCCGTCGGTGGTCGCCGTGAACGAACCGGGGGGCATCCACCGGTATCCCCGGGAGCGGGTCCGGTATCAGATCTATCAGGACGTGCCGGAAAGCTACATCCAGGCGGCGGAATGGATCAACGACCATGAGGAATTCGATGGTGTAAGCGTTCAGCACGAGCATGGCATCTACGGCGGCGCCGCCGGAGTCTACCTCTCTGAATTGCTCTGCCGGGTCAAGAAGCCGATTGTGACCACGCTGCATACGGTCCTGAAAAAGCCGAGTGAGGACGAGAAACGGTCGATCCAGGAAGTGTTCAATTACTCGGATGCCGTCGTGGCGATGGTCCCCGCCGCGCGAGACCTGCTGCGGGATTCGTATGAGGTGGACATCAAAAAGCTGCACATCATCCCCCACGGCGTACCGAACATCCGACGCATTCCGCTGGACGAGGCGAAGGAGGAGTTTGGATTGTCGGGCCGGACGGTGCTCGCGACCTTCGGCCTCCTCTCGCGGGGGAAGGGGATCGAATACGCGATTGAAGCCGTGGGTAAACTCGCCCCCAAACATCCCGAGATCCTCTACCTGGTGCTCGGGCAGACCCATCCGGTGGTCCGCCGCCATCAGGGCGAGGAGTATCGCAACTTCCTTCAGGACCGGGTGAAGGAGCTGGGGATCGAGAAGAACGTCGTCTTCGATAATCGCTACCTCTCCCTGGAGGAGATCATCGATTACATGAACGCGACGGATGTCTTCATCACGCCTTACCTCAATCCGGACCAGATCGTGAGCGGCGTCCTCTCTTACGCGCTCGGGTGCGGCAAGGCCATCGTCTCCACGAAGTACCTGTACGCCCAGAGCGTACTGGAGGGGAAGGGAGTGCTCGTCGATTTTGAAAGCGGGGATGCCATCGCGGAAGGCGTGGACCGGCTCCTCTCCGATCCCGAGTATCGCCGGGAGGTGGAAGAAGAATCGTTCCGGTACGGTCGCCGCACGACGTGGCACAACGTGGCGATTGAATACCTGAACCTCTATTACCAGCTTTCCGGTCGGGCCAAGGAGCCGGCGGAGTTCGAGCCTGAGGCGGTCGAGGCGGTGGCGGAAGCGGAATGATCAGGCAATAGGCAATAGGCAATAGCACCCTCACCCCCACGCTACGCGCTGGCCCTCTCCCAATGGGGTGCCTGCTGGGAGAGGGATTCTGAGGAGGGACGTTCCGGCTACGGATATCAAGAGTTGAGTGTCCGATCAGGACAGGATGAAGGCGATTCAGAGGAATTCAGATCTCCCCTGGATCCGCTCTCTTTCTGGGAGAAGGGCCAAACCCGAAAGACTGTACGTTCAGATCCCCTCTCCCAGCATTGGGAGAGGGCCAGCGCGAAGCGCGGGGGTGAGGGCGCTATACCTATTGCCTAGCTCAAGAAAACGAACCATGCGAGCAGGATCGTGGCCCCGCCCAGCATGCCCCAGGCGTACCACCGCAGATACCCGCTCTGGAAGAAGCGGAACACCTCGCCCCAGAAGGCGACGAAGAACGCCGTCAGGTTCACGATCATATCGACCACGTACCTGTCGAACCCGTCGGAGATCCGCGCCAGCACGTAGCCGGGCCGGACGATGACCGCGTTGTACAGCTCGTCGATGTAGTACTTGCCCTGGAGGAACCCGGTGCGCTCCAGCCCCTGCGCGGAGCGGAACTGCGGGGCTTTCGCCGGGCCGTAAAGCGCCCACGCCGCCGCCAGTCCCAGCAGCGCCGCCGCGATGGATGCGCCCATCAGCAGCAACTCCACCGCCAGGCTCAGGTGACCCGCCTCATGCCCCGTCTGGCCGCCATGGTGGAACACCGGCACGAGCCAGCCTTCCAACAGATGCCCGAACGGCAGTCCCGTCGCGTGGCTGATGAACTCCGGGAAGCCGAGCAGGAACCCGCCGACGACCGACAGGATCGCCAGCGCCCACAGAACGCCCGTCATGTTCCCCGGCGATTCGTGCGGCAGGCCGCCGCCGTGCCCGTGCGCCTGAACCGCCTCGCTGTGTCTGCCCACGTCATGCCCCTCGGCATCGGGGCTGTGGTCCGCCGGGTTCTGGTGCGGGACCGTCGGGTCGCCGCCCTGCGCCTGCCCGTAGGCGATCTCCGGCTCGCCCCAGAAGACCCGGAAGTACATCCGGAACATGTAGAAGCTGGTCATGAACGCGGTGACGAGGCCGATGCCCCAGAGGATCTTGCCGCTCGTGCCATGCTCGAAGGCGTGGGCGAGAATCTGGTCCTTGGAAAAGAAGCCCGCGAGCGGCGGAATCCCCGCTATCGCCACCGTTGCGATGGCGAAGGTGATATGGGTCTTCGGCATGTACCGCTTCAGGCCGCCCATCTTCCGCATGTCCACCTCGTTGTGGAGGCCGTGCATCACGCTCCCCGCGCCGAGGAAGAGGCACGCCTTGAAGAACGCATGCGTCACGAGATGGAAGATGCCTGCGACGTACGCCCCCACGCCCACCGCGAGGAACATGTAGCCGAGCTGGCTGATCGTGGAGTAGGCCAGCACCCGCTTGATGTCGTACTGAACCAGCGCGATACTCGCTGCGAAGATCGCCGTCAGCGCCCCGATCAGCGCCACCACCGGGAACCCGCCAATGGTCGGCGTCGCGTAGTCGAAGAGGACGTGGGTCCGCGCGATCATGTAGATGCCCGCCGTCACCATCGTCGCCGCGTGGATGAGGGCGGAGACCGGCGTCGGGCCTTCCATCGCGTCCGCCAGCCAGACGTAGAGCGGAATCTGCGCGCTCTTGCCCGTCGCGCCCCAAAACAACAGCAGGCAGATGATCATCACCGTAATCATCGGGACCGCCCCGGCGGCCACCACTTCCGACACCTGCCGGAACGACATCTCGATGGGAGCGCCCGGCGGCAGGGCCATCGTCATCGCCACGAACGTGAGGAAGATCCCGATGGCGAACCCGTAGTCGCCGACCCGGTTGACCACGAACGCTTTCATCCCCGCCTTCGCCGCGCTCACCCGCTCGAACCAGAAGCCGATGAGCAGATACGAGCACGCACCGACCAGCTCCCATCCCACGTACAGCAGGATGAAGTTGCTCCCCAGCACGAGGACCAGCATCGACCCGAGGAACAGGTTGAGGTACACGAAGAACCGGGAGTAGAGGGGGTCGCCGTGCATGTAGCCCATCGCGTAGATATGGATGAGCGTGCCGACACCCGTCACGACGAGGATCATGACGGCGGAGAGCGGGTCCAGCGTAAGCGAGAAGTCGATCTGGAACCGGCCCATGTAGATCCACGGGTACACGCGGTCCACGATCCCGACGCCGCGCTGTGCGGCGGGCATCTGCGCCAGGTTCATCACGGCGAGGACCGAGAGGGCGAACGACCCGGCGGCAAACAGCACCGCCACCCGGCCCGCGTTGGGCTCTCTCAGGTACCGCTTCCCCCAGAATGCGTTGACCAGCGCCCCGAGGAATGGGAGCAGGATAATAAAGAAGAGCAGGTGTGGAAAAGTCATATCCGGTCGTGACCCTCAGAGAAGGGAGGCGCTCCCCTTCCCCAGCCCTCGTTTCTTACGGTTGATGAACGGGTGATCGGTTTCAGAAGAAAGGCGATCCTGCGGATCGCCCTTGTCACTCACTCGGTGTAACGCTACCACTTCAGGAGACTGAGGTCGTCCACGTCCACAGACTCCCGGTTGCGGAACCAGGCGATAATGATCGCGAGGCCCACGGCCACTTCCGCCGCCGCCACCGCCATGACGAACATCACGATGGCCTGTCCGTTGACGGCGTTCAGATGCCGGGAGATGGCGACGAAGGCGAGGTTGACCGAATTCAGCATCAACTCGATGGACATGAAGACGATCAGCACGTTCCGGCGCGTGAACACCCCCATCATCCCCACCGCGAAGAGGATGGCGCTTAACGTTAAGTAGTAGGGCAGAGCAGGAGTCATTCAAATCCTTCGGATTTTCTAATTTTGGATTTTAGATTTTGGATTGCACGCGAAACTCTTTGGTTCAGACAAGGACTTCCTCACCAGCAAAATGTTAGATCTTATGAGCGATAAGGGACGGCAATCCAAAATCCAAAATCCAAAATCCAAAATTAATCGAGTTGTCGTTTGGCGAGCACGATGGCCCCGATCATCGCGATGAGGAGCATCACCGAGGTCAGCTCGAACGGCAGGAGGTACACCGAGAAGATCTGCATGGCGACCAGCTCCGTGTTCTGCTCCACCATCTGGTTCGGGGTGTACGGGCCGGCCTCGCCGTTCGCGCGGCCCGTCCAGAAGACGAAGGCCATGATAGCGACGAACACCCCCGCAAACGCCGTCCCGAG
>JAHWJO010000493.1 GCA_019348365.1 Armatimonadota bacterium
CCTCCCCGCCCCGCCACCCCCGGGGCCGGCTCCGCCCCCTCGACGCGGAGCGCGCCGCAGCCGGGCCCCGCGCCGAGGGCCCCCGCCGCCCCCACGCGCCCGCGGAGGGCGCAGTAGCGGTAGAGGTACGCCCGCTCCAGCATCACCCCTTCGACCTCCCCGCCGTGCCCGAGGAGGGAGCGCGGCCCCATCGCGCTGTGCCCCCCGAGGAGGGCGTAATCGCGCACGCGGGCCTGGTCCCCGATACATGCCGGGCCTTTCAGGATGCTCCCGTTGGTGACGCTCGCCCCCTTGCCCAGCCAGAGATTTCCGTCCACCACCACCCGCTTGCCGATGACGGCGTTCTTCCCGAGCATCAGCCTCCCGTGGATCTCGGCGCTGTCGTCCACTCGGGCGGTCGGGTGAATGCGGTCTTCGGTGAGGGCGCGGCCTTCCGCGTCGATGACCCGCTGCGTCGCTTCGAGGAAATGCCAGGGACGGTCGAGATCGACGTGATACCCCGGAGCCTCCACCGCCGCGACCTTCTCCCCCTCATCGAGCATGAGTTGCAGTGAGGCGGCGAGGTCGGATTCCACCGGGGGCATCCCACCGACGGGGACCTGCGTGACCAGGCCCGGATTGTCCCGCAGGTAGGCCAGTGCATCATTTCGGATGAGAAAGACTCCCCCGATCCGGTGCCGCCCCCCACGGGGGTGCCCTTCGATGCCGGAGAGATAGCCCTCCGAGTCCATTCCCCCGCAGATCCAGCTCCTCCCGTCCTCATGTCCCAGGGGAATGAGGAGCGCCGCCGCCGGGGGAGACTCCTCCACAAATCGCTGCTGGAGGGCGGCGAGGTTCTCCTGTGCCGTGACGACGTCGCCGTAAACGACCCAGGCATCGGAATCAAGGGCGTGCAGCCCGGCGAGGGCGGCGGGGGCGGTTCCCCGCTCGACAGGCTGCGAGACGTATCGGGGAGAAACCGAGAGGCCGTGGAGCGCGTGCCGGATTGAAGCCTCCCGCTCGCCGACCACCACAACGAGCCGATCCACTCCCAGATGGATGAGAGCTTCCGCGATCCTTCGGACGGCGGGCACGTTCGCAATGGGGAAGGCGCACTTGTTCCGGACCCCGTTGTAGGGCCAGGTCTTGGTACCGGGTCCGGCGGCCAAGATGACGGCGGATGAGACGATGGGCATAGGGATAAGAGGGGAGGAGATCAGGCGTTTCCCCCTTGCTGTAGGGGATGCATTCCACGTCAATTTCTGCGTGATTCATTCTTCCCCTGCCCCGTTGACCCTCCATGCCCTCTCCGATGCCGATAAAAGCCTCCTCATCCATACAGGCGGATGCGCCACTGACACCCAGGAATGGACCGTTGATCCCGCTAAATGCGCCGATAAGACCGCTGATCCCAAATAGAGGAACTCCCCGTTCCGTCGGAACGTCGAATCTTATGAGACAGAATAGCCTCCAATATCCAGATAAAGGACGAAGATGGTGGATCATTCGTTGTGCATCGAGTGCGGCGGAAATGTGATCGTCTCTTTCCCCTCGCTGACCGAGCGAGTGGAAGAGTGCCGGGAGTGCAGTCGTCGGAGCCACTGGCGAGTGTGCCTCGACTGTGGCGAAATGAACGGTCCCCGCAGGGTCATCTGCCTGGAATGCGGATTGCCCTTCGAGGGTAAAGCATCCAGAGTAACCGCTTCCGCATCCAGAAATCACGCAGTGCAGGCAGCCAACTTCTACCCGCGTTAGCTCTCCGAGCCCATCGGCGTGTCCCTCCATCATCGCCGATGAATCTGCCGGTGAACCTCCGCTTCGTAGGGATCTGTCTCCTTGCCGCTTCAATTCTGGTAAGAAGCTTGATATAAAAGGCTTGTGATAAGCCGAAAAAAAAGCGACTCTCCAAAAGGGAGTCGCCTTTTATATGTACCTTAGCCTGAAACGCGCCGTTCCCGACCTATTCACCCTCATCGTCCGGAACGTTCGGATTCGAGGCGTTTTCCACCGGGAGCGACAGCTCCTCATCGAAGGTCCCCTGGATCCATTCCGCAAAGACCTTCGCCTCACGGGTCTTCCCCAGACCCATCGCGCGGTCGTAGCCGATCAACGCCACGTAGCGGGCGTGATACTGGCCCTGGCGGTCCCCCAGATCGCGATAGAAGTCGTACCGCAACCCGATCTTCCGGACGCTTTCCTTCGCGGCATCCAGATCCTTGAATCGGAGCACGCCGTTGAAATCGTCGCCGTACCGGTTCCGAGGACGGCTGGGCGTGTACAGGTCGGAGTAATCCACGCTTTTGCCCGCATTGATCAGGCTGTGCGCGACGTAAGTGGGATTCGTACCGACCATTTCGGCGATGGTAGGGATATCCTGCACGCCCTCGTCAAAGAGCGCCAGGCTTCGATCCTTTTTTGTCGTCTTTTCCATCCTGCATCTCCTCCTTTTATCCCATTAAACAGACAATCGGAGGCGAATATGCGTTCCCTTTTCTCATGCCTCACTTTGGCAGAAGCCCCCCGTTTCCGGTATATTAAAATGATGGAACAGCGGCTTACGGGCCGCGCTCGCCGTACTATTCCCGGCTGCTGTCAGGGTATTGCCATGCCATTGCCCTGACATTGCAACGACGAACGGCACCTTTCGGAGATCTCCTGCTGATTTCGTTTTTCACCCGCTGGAACCTCTGATTCCCTCCCTTGCAGACAGGGTCAGCCCCGGTTCTGGAGCCTCTTCCGTGCGCTCCAGAACTCCTGGGCGCGGTCCGGAGTGTTCACCCGCTTTTTCTTACTCGCTCTAACGCGGATATCAATCAAAGGACATCATCACTCTTATGGGATTGGCTGAACTCGAACCGACTACAACAGATCGGGGCCTGCCGGAATCGACGCTAGAGTCGGCATTCCGCTGGGTTGCCGACACCGTCTACCCTCATCTCCTGGAAACGGGCGAACCGACGACGGGCCGGGAATTACTCCCCCTGATCCAGTCGGAGGCTCCGGTGGGTCCGAAGACCCTCAAGCGGGCGCTGGAACAGGACCCGCGTTTCCAGCGCGTGGAACGGAAATGGATCGTTGCGCCTCAGGATCTGGACGAGCGCCGCCCGATCGAGCGTTCCATCGTCTCACTGATCGAGGCCGCCGGGCAGCCCCTCTCCCCCACCGCCATGGGACGGCAGCTCGCGCTCGTCTATCCCCGGGAAGAAAACGCCCTCGTGGAGATCATCGAGCGGATGGTGAAGAACCGTCCCGATTTCTTCCTCTTAGCAGACGACCGGGTCGGCATTTCCAACTGGCTGCTGGATGCCAGCGCCGGAAACCTGGAAGACATCGAATTCGAGAATTTTGAAGACGCCTCGGAGGTTCAGGAGCTACGAACCGCCACCGGGAGCGTGGATTGGACGACCGGCACGCTCCATCAGAAAGTGATCGAGTTCCTGGATGCGGCGGGGAAGCCGGTCTCCAATAAGGCGCTCCAGCTCTACCTCTGGCAAGCCTACCCCAAAAAGTTCGAGAAGGCGCTGATGTTCCGGCTCCTGTACGAGAACCCGGAGCTCCGGCTGATCTCGCCCGCCGCCTGGGCCGGTCCCCGGTTCGTCGAAGCGATGCGGGCGAGCCTGACGGAATTCGAGGGGAGCGACGCCGAAGTCGAACTGACCAACGAGGACGTGCCGAAACCGATCACGGTCGAGGCGGAAGATGTCGATGCGGTAGCCGAGCATCTATCCGAGCTGCCCGTGCGCTCCGCCGAGCTCCTCTCGATCCAGTTCCCGGACCTCCGGGCCGATGACCCCAACTATCCCACCACCAGCGGATC